>JAYUUU010000308.1:0-10070 GCA_043754395.1 Vicinamibacteria bacterium | reverse complement strand
ACGGCCTTCGGACAGGTCCTTCATCTCGTTTGCGAAGTCGTGCGTGGTTGAGTCGATGCAGCGGATGGCCCCAACCGCTTCAACCGCCGCGCACTTCTTCGGTCCGCGGGCGGTCGCGTAAGGGCGCCCGCCCAGGGCCTTCACCACCTGTACGGCCATGGTGCCGATACCACTGCCGCCGCCGTGGACCAGGAATATCTCCCCGGGTTGCAGTTTCCCCGCCTCGAAGACGTTCGCCCAGACCGTGAAAAGAGTTTCAGGAACCGCGGCCGCGTCGATCGACGAGAAGCCCTGGGGAATCTTCAAGCAAGAGCCGGACGCCGCCACGCAGTATTCGGCGTATCCGCCACCGGCCACGAGCGCCATCACCATGTCGCCCGTTCGCAAGGAGACCACGTCGGAACCAACCGCCGTCACCTCACCTGCAACCTCGAGGCCGGGAATGTCGGTGACTCCCGATGGCGGCGGATACTTGCCCTCACGCTGGAAGATGTCGGGACGGTTCACTCCCGCCGCGCGCACGCGGATCAGCACTTCCGAAAGGCCCACCTTGGGAATGTCGCGCTCGACAAGTCGCAGAACCTCCGGACCGCCGGGTTCGGCGATCTCGATGGCCCGCATCTTTCCCGTTTCCGACTCAGCCACGTAATACCTCTTTCTCTATGGCGCGAATTCGCCGATCGGCCCGGATGGAATCGAGCATCGGATCGACTTTCAGCACGACCAGCCAAGGGTCCCGCTCGGCCCAGGCGCGCTCGATCATCGTGACCGCCTGTCCATTCTCCCCCAAGGCGGCCAGAATCGTTGCGAGCCTATAGGGAGCGAGACCTGAAGCGCCCAGCTTCTCGCCAAGCGCCGATGCCTCAGACCTTTTGCCCGCGAGGGCGAGCGACCTCGCGAGGTTCGACTCCATGGTGGGCGAGCCTCCCGAATGCAGCACCGCCGCGCGGTGCGCCTGCTCGGCTCGATCGAAGTCGCCCAGCCGGTCACAGGCAAGTCCAAGGGCCCAATGCGCCACCGCGAATTCAGGTTCGAGCTCGAGAGAACGAAGCAATGGGTCGAGATCGGGCTGGTACTGCTGCGAGAGATAAAGGTGGAAACCGGAGCCGACCACCGCTTTTGGAGATATCGGATCGATGGCGGTCGCCTCTCGCGCGGAGGCGAGGGCTTTGAACGTGTCACCGCGCAGCGCATGGAAGAGGGCCGACCAGAGGTGGGGCTCGACTCTTTCGGGGGCGATCGCGCGGGCCCGGGAAAGGGCCGCCTCGGCTGCGGCGAAATCAAAAAGATCAAACAGCACGGAGAAAGCAAGGGACGCCTGCGCTTCGGCTGAATCTTTAGACAAACGCGCGGCCTGCTCCCCGTGCGCCCGAGCGTCTTCGAACACCAAGCGATCGGGGTTGAAACCGAAGAGGCCCTGCATGAGCCGCGTGTCGCAAAGTCCCGAATGGGCTTCTCCAGAGCCTTGATCCGCGGTGAGGGCGGTGTCGAAGGCGGCGGCCGCGCGGTCGAGGGAATCTCTCGTGAACTTGTTCCAGAAATATCGACCGCGCAGAACTGCCTCGCGCGCCGAGCGCGACGCGGCGGTCTCTTGAGGCGGCGTGGCCGCTTCTTTGAGCAGGCGATAGCCCCGCTTCGGAATCGTTTCGATAGGAGCGCTCGCTCCAAGAGTCTTCCGCAACAGCGCCACATGGACGGTCAGGTTCGCCTCCTCCACGATGCTGTCGGGCCACACCACCTTCATGAGCTCGTCCTTGGTCACGATCTCGCCGCGGCGCTCGAGCAGGGCGAGGAGCACCTCCACCGTCTTCATCGGAACCCGCACGATCTCGCCTTCCCGCAGAAGCAACAGGGTGCGTGTGTCGAGCGCGAAGGGACCGATGTTGTGGAGAGTCATTGCGGAGGGTTCTCGATTATGACGTTTTGGAAGTCTTTTGGATTAATCCACGGTTTCGTTAGGGACCTCGACCCCGCGTCCCTTCTAGCTTCTCCTTTGTCGGCTTCTCCAATCCAAACAAACCAAAGGAAGAACCATGAACACCGAAACCGCCGCAACCATCGCCCCTGTCCCCGAAGCCCTCTCGCAGCGAGACCTTCGAAGTTTCACCGCCAACACGGAGAAGAAGATCCTGATCGCTTTGGCGAAGAGGATGCCCTCCTGGATCGGGCCGGACCATCTCACCGCACTCGGGGCGATCTCGATGGCGGGGGCCGGGCTTTGTTACCGGCTCGTGGTGGTGACACCGCTCGCGTTTCTCGGGGTGAACGCCTTCTTGTTTCTCAACTGGTTCGGGGACAGCCTCGACGGGACTCTCGCCCGCGTCCGCGATAGGCAGCGCCCACGGTACGGCTTCTATGTGGACCACCTGGTCGACGCCTTCGGCGCCATCTTTCTGCTCGGAGGTCTCGCGTCCTCGGGTCTCGTCGCGCCTTTTGCAGCCCTCGCGCTCTTGATCGCGTACCTGCTTCTACAGATCCACATCGCCCTCAAGGCGCACACCACCCGCGTGTTTCAGATCGCATTCGGCGGCATCGGCGGAACCGAAGCCCGGATCCTGGTTGGAACCATGAATCTGGGCCTCATGCTCTGGCCCGGCCTCACCGCAGCACTCACACCGATGGTGTGGCTCGCAGCTTTCGGCCTGGTTGTCCTCGTCGTGGCTGACGGCGTCGCCACCGGGCGCGCCCTCGACCGCGAGGAACGGGTTTATTGACCCTTGTTCAGTTCCTGCAGGACGACCTTCGCCACCGCACGCAGAGTTTCGAAAACGCCGACGCCCTTGTACGCGCTGGCTTCGACTATCGTCTCGTTGCGCCTGCAGAGGATCTTCTTCATGTCTTCGATCGGCAACGCGGTGGGGAGATCGCGCTTGTTGAACTGGAGCACGTACGGAATCGTGTTGAAGTCGTAGCCTTGGCCCTTGAGGTTTGTGACGAGGTTGTCGAGCGCTTCGAGGTTCGCGTCCATGCGCTCTTCCTGCGAGTCGGCGACGAAGATGACGCCGTCGACACCCTTCAGGATCAGCTTTCGGGAGGCGTCATAGAACACCTGGCCGGGGACGGTGTAGAGGTGGAACCGAGTCTTGAAACCGCGAACCGTGCCGAGCTCTAGCGGAAGGAAGTCGAAGAAGAGGGTGCGGTCGGTTTCAGTGGCGAGCGAAATCAGCTTGCCTTTGGTGCCGACATTGCTCTTGTCGTAGATGTGTTGCAGGTTCGTCGTCTTCCCGCACAGGCCGGGACCGTAGTAGACGATCTTGCAGTTGATCTCACGAGATGCGTAGTTGATGAAAGTCATCGCGGGTTTTGGAAGATCTTTTATTCGGTGGCGTTAACGGGCTTACCCGAACAAAGCGTCGATGTCGTCATCCGTGATCTCGGAGAACGGGGTGGCGTGTTCTGAGGCGGCACCCTTGGCTTTTTCCACTTCCATCTTCGCGAGGAGACCGGCGAAGACTTCGGCGAGTTCGGCGGAGGCGCGCTTGACGCGCAGCCTCACGAGGCCGAGGGACGATCTCTCGTCAAAGATAACGACGAGGATGACCCTCGAAGCCACGATCGAAATGTGGATGTTGTCTTTCTCTCCCTCGTGGAAGAGGATCGAAAACTCTCGTTCGCCGATGAGCTTGGCGAGGCCGTCGGTCGCAGCCACGTTGCCGGCGGTGAGGGACGCGAGGGACGTCGTGTCGATGTTCTCCACGTCTCCGGCGGTCGCGATCTGCTGGCCGTTCTTGTCGACCAGGAAGACCACCTGCGCGTTGCTGTCGGTGCGGAGTTTCGCCAGGATCGTTTTGATCTGGTTGAACTCCACCTCGTACATGACAATATCGGGCCCAGACATCCAATACTCCTTAAAGACTTTGCTCCTGGCGCGTTCCGACACGAAAACACCCCTTCGCCCCGAAAGGGGTCGAAGGCCAGCCATGAGATCAGTTGGAAGGATACACCTGCCCCTTAGACTTACTGACCGCGCCCCCCTCAAATGGACTACCCCGAACCCATCGCCCGCCTGATCGAGGAATTGCGCCGGCTGCCGGGCCTTGGTCCAAAGTCGGCGCAACGTGTGGCCTTTTTTCTACTCAAGGGCCGCGCCGACGACAACAAACGCCTCGCCGCTGCGATTGAAACCCTCTCGGCGAGCATCGGCTTGTGCGAGCGCTGCAACGCCTTCACCGACCTGCCGGTCTGTTCGATCTGCACCGATCCCACCAGGCTCGATACGGTGGTTTGCGTCGTGGAGGAGCCCGGCAACATCATGGCGGTCGACCGCAGCGGCGGCTACCGCGGCCGTTACCATGTCCTTCACGGTGCTCTCTCCCCGATTCAGGGCATCGGGCCGGACGAGTTGCGGATTCAAGGACTGCTTGACCGCGTCCGCCAGGGTCTCGCCACCGAGGTGATTCTCGCGACTTCGCCGACGGTCGAGGGCGAGGCGACGGCGATTTACCTCGCCAGACTGATGAGGAATCTCGGCGTGAAAGTCACGCGAATCGCCACCGGCATCCCCGCAGGCTCAGACCTGGAGTGGGCGGACGAGGTGACGATGACCCGAGCCCTCGAAGGGCGCCGAGAGTTCTGAGCGCGCCTACCTTCCGCGAATCGAGAGCAGCGCGGCCTGAGCCGCGTTCTTCACCGCGGGGTCAGGGTCGGTGAGGGCTGCCTGCAGCGGTGTGATCGCGAGCGATGCGCCGGTGCCGATCCTTCCAAGCGCCTGAGCGGCGGCCACTCGAACCGCGGCGTTCGCGTCGGTCATGGCGGCGATCAGAGCACGTGTGGCGGGCTGTGCGTCCGGGCCAAGGGAGGCGAGCGCAAACGCCGCGCGCTCGCGCGTTTCGGCGTCGGTGCTCTTGAGATCGAGAGCGATGCGCAGTGGATCGGGTGCTGCCTGGGGCGCTGATTTCGCGACCGCCGCCTGCTTTTCAGCCGCCTTGGTGACGAAGCGGTTTCGTTTTGGCTGCTCCCCTTCCGTCACGGGGGCTGCGGGTGCCGACACATCCTCGACATCAAGCCCGGTGGCGAGAGCCTCGTAGGCTCGCTGAGAGTCGTTCGCGGCCGTGCGTGCGGCGCGTGCGGCGCGTTCCGCCTCTTCCGCTTCCTGGTTCAGTCGATCCCGCTCGGTGCGGGCTTTCTCGATCTGCTTCACCAGTTCTCGGCGCCGCTTTTCCTCTTCTTTGCTCGAAGGGACGGCCGGCAGGTCCGAGTTCGACGAGGGCTCCGGCGATGAAGCCACCGGATCCGACGAGGAGGCCGCGCGTGTGTTTCGGGCTGCGCGATCGCCGTCTTGCTGTTCTTTCCGGAGCGCCTCGGCGCGTGTCTTTTCCTCGGCCTCCCGCGCTTTCGTGGCCTCGCGCTGGGCGCGGTCCTCATCCTTACGCCGCCGTTCCGCGTCCCTCGCCTCCTGAGCCCGCGCGCGCTCCCCTTCCTTCATCCGTGCCTTCTCCGCTTCGGTTCGCGCCTTTTCTTCGTCTCTCTGGATCCGCTCCTGCTCTTTGGTAAGCGCTTCTCCGGTCCCGGTTTGTACAGGCGAAGCACCGCCCGCAGTGGCCGCCTTGCGCTCCTGCTCGGCCAGACGCGCCGTGGCCTTCTCGCGCTCCTTTGCTGCCGCTTCGGCTTCCTTGCGTTCCTTTTCCGCGGCGGCGCGCAGGGCTTTTTCTTCCTGTTCCGCGGCTTTCTTCGCTTCGCGCTCGGCGCGCAGTCGGGTTTTTTCGTCCATCGGCGTGGCCGAGGCCTGGGGATCTTGAGCGTGCGCCACGGGAAGGAGGCACAACAATGTCGAAAGCACGAGGAGCAAACGTCCAGGAGCTTTGAGGAACGCGGATTTCATCGATGGGTCCTATGAGGTGCCCTTGAGCCTTCGTCGCTTGAGTAAGCTCGCGGGTGGGGAAGTTGAAGATTCTAACCGCTCAGGTTCGACGGCTGGCGCTCGATGCGGGCTTTGACGAGGCGCGTATCGCCTCTGCCGCTGCCCCTCCTGTGCTTTCGCTTCTGCGGGGATGGGTGGAGCTTGGTTACGCGGGAAACATGGACTATCTAGCTGACCAGGTGGACCGGCGCTCGGACATGGTCGCGGCTTTTCCCTGGGCGCGCACGGTGATCGTCGCGGCTCTCCAGTACGACACTCCTCATCCCTATTCGACGGAAGCGCCTTTAGATTCCGCTTGGATCGCCCGCTACGCGTGGGGCGATGACTATCACGACGTGGTCCGCAAGCGACTCGAAGCGCTTCGACAAGCACTAGGCCGTGAGGCCGGGGCGTTTGAATCGCGCGCCTACGTCGACACCGGGCCGGTCGCGGAGAAAGCGTATGCGGTGGCCGCGGGCCTGGGCAGCTACGGCAAGAACACCTGCGTGCTGAACCAGCGCCTCGGGTCCTGGTTCTTCATTGGCGTTCTCATCACGGATCTGGACTTGGCCCCGGACGCGCCCACCACCGACATCTGTGGCACCTGCCGCGCCTGCCTCGACGCCTGTCCCACCCAGGCGTTTCCTGAGCCCTACGTTCTCGACGCCCGTCGTTGCATCAGCTACCTCACCATCGAGGTCAAGGACACCCTGGACCCGGAACTCCGCGGATCCATGGGCCGGCACGTCTTTGGCTGCGACATCTGTCAGGACGTGTGTCCGTGGAACCGAAAGCGTCGAGTCTTCGGAGGTCCGCAGTTCGAACCACGTCCAGGGAACGTGGCTCCCTCCTTCGACGAACTCGTGAACCTCACGCCCGAGGCGTTTCAGGAGAGGTTCAAGAAGAACCCGATCAAGCGAACCAAGCGTCGCGGTCTGCTGCGAAACGTGGCGGTCGCGATCGGCAACGCGGGGTCTAAAGACCATCTCCCGTTGCTGCAAACCCTGCTCGAAGATGAAGACCCGGTGGTTCGCGAACACGCGGCCTGGGGTCGCGACCGTCTGCTTGAACGCACGTCCGGGTAAGGCAGTCTTGGGTCCGGTCGAGTATAAGAACCCATGAGCGCCCTGCCCGCGAAGAACCTCTTCGGCCTTTCCGTGGCCGAACTTGAGGGGCTGATGAAAGCCCTGGGCGAGCCCGCCTTCCGCGCGGCCCAGATCTATTCATGGCTTTACGCGAAGCGGGTTTCGAGCGTCGGGGCCATGACGAATCTCAAAGCCGCCCTCCGCGATGCCCTCGCGGAAAACCACGAGGTCCGTCGCATCGCGGTGGCCGACCGGCAGTTCTCGACCGATGGGACGATCAAAACGCTCTTCCGCTGCGACGATGGCGCCACTATCGAAAGCGTCTACATTCCCGAGACGAGACGGCAGACCATCTGCATCTCAACTCAGGCCGGATGCCCGGTGAAGTGCGTCTTCTGCCTGACCGGTATCAGCGGATACAAACGGAATTTGAAGCCGTGGGAAATCCTCTCCCAGGTGGCTGAGGTGATGGACGAGGCCGCGAAGGCGTCGCCGCGGGACGAACGGCCGTGGAACGTGGTGGTGATGGGGATGGGCGAACCTCTCCTGAACTACGAGAACACGATGGCGGCCCTGAGGATCCTCATGGACCCCGCGGCCTTCGCCATCACGCCCAAGAAGCTGACTCTTTCAACCGTGGGCATCCTGCCTGCCCTCGAGAAGCTGAAGCTCGAGCCCGTCCGTCCCAATCTCGCGATTTCACTTCACGCGCCGAATTCCAAACTGCGCGGCGAGCTCATGCCGATCGAGAACAAGTACGCGCTCAAGGACGTGATCGCGGCGGCCGACTCTTACCCTTCGCCGCGTGGCGGCCGAGTGACCTATGAGTACGTTCTTCTTCGGGACGTGAACGATAAAGACGAGCACGCCCACGCTCTGGCCCGGCTGTTGCGAGGCCGCAACGGGAAGGTGAATCTCATTCCGCTCAACCCCGCCGGCCCCATTCCTTTCGAGGCGCCGCGAAAGGCCCAGGTCGCGAGGTTTGAGGGCATTCTCCTGGACGCCGGCATCCCGGTCTCCGTGCGAAAGCCGCGGGGTCAGGACGTTCTTGCCGCGTGCGGGCAACTCCATCTCAAGAAGGCGCCCCTCGCTTCCTAAGGGATTCGCGGTTTCGCTTGAATTCAAGAAGCTCCGCGGACACCACCCGCTCGGTGTGGCTCTTGGGCGCGCTCCTGGCCCTTTCGGCCGCCGCCTTCTTCATCGGCCTCGGCGAGGCGCCCATCGAGAGGGCCGAGATCTATTTCCTCGACGCGGCGCGCGCGATGGTGGAACGGTCCGACTGGCTCGTTCCGTACTATCGGGGCGAGCCCTTTTACGACAAACCACCGCTCACCTACTGGCTCCTCGCGTTCAGTTTTAAGTTTTTCGGCCCGAGTCTTTTCGCGGGAAGGCTGGTTGCGGGACTGCTGGCCCTTGGAACGCTCGCCGCCACCTGCCTCGTCACGCGGCGTCTGATCGCGCCCGATTCCGACGGGCGTCCTTCCGAATCCGGGAATGCCGCCGCTTTCTTTGCCACCGCGATTCTCGCCACCAGCTACGCCTTCGTGAGTTTCGCGAGGCTCACCATGTCCGACATGCTCCTCACCCTCCTTACGTTCGCGGCGGGCGCTGCTTATCTGCGGAGGGAAACGGAATCGAACCAGATGTGGCTGCTGGTGTGCGGCTCGATGCTCGGCCTTGGCTTTCTCGCCAAGGGACCCATCGCCTGGATCTACTTCGGCGCCCTGCTTGTGGCCTTCGCGGTCGTGGAACGCCGACTGCCGAAGATCTTCACTGCGCATGGCCTTCTCGGCACTGCGGCGGCGCTCGTTATCGGTCTTGCCTGGTTCGCCTTCGTTTATCTGCGCGAGGGCATCGAGCCGCTCAAGTGGTTCTTCCTGCGCGAGAATCTCCAACGCTTCGCCGCACCCACCTACGACGCCGCTCAGCCCTTCTGGTTCTACTTCGCGATTTACGCGGTCGAGGGTCTTCCCTGGTCGCTCCTCGCCCTGCCCGCGATTCTTTTCGCATTTCGAAAGGGTGCGCCGAACGTCCTACGCATCCTGTTCCTGTGGTCGATGCTGATGCTCGTGCCCCTCTCGCTCTCGCGGGGCAAGATCGATTACTACCTCCTGCCGCTGCTGCCGCCCCTTTCCATCGTCATCGGCGCGTACCTCGCGATCGGCGCGCCGTCCAAGTGGGTGCTGCGGACGCTGGCCATAGTCGTGGCGGTCCTCCTTGTAGGCGCCGCGTTCTTTCCGATGCTTCCCGCCCCTTTCTCGCCGGACGCGCCGACCCTTCGCCTCATGCGAGTCTTTCTGGGCCTGGCGTCCGCCGCCTGTCTTCTCACCACGCTGCGGCCCAGGGCTCGCGTGATTGTTTCGGTCTGCGCCGCTTCGGTTCTCGGCACCGCACTCTTCCTCTTTGGCGCGATCGTGCCGGCGTATCGACGGGCCCAGCCGACCGCCGAGCTTCTCGACCACGTCGCGCGCGAGCGGATCTACACCCCCGACTTCGAGATCGTGGTTTGCGACGACAGCCTGCGCCTGCAGCGAGACATCCTCTTCACCCTGCGCATTCCCGTGATCGAGCGCTGCGAGTTGTGGCAGGTGGCCTCGTCCTCGCGCAAGTTCCTGATGATCGTGACCCTGCTACAGGAGCGATCGCTGCGCACCGCCGAGAACGTTCGGCATATCGTCTCTCTCAATCATCTTCCCGCCGACGTAACCAGGCTTGGCACGCTTCTCGAAGGAGTGCCCATGGCGAAGGTGGGCCTGCTCGCGAACTTTGAGACCCTGGATCCAGTGGCGCGCTGGAAGCGCAACCGCGAATTCAAGCGATGGCTGGACACGCCTGAAGGTCAAAAAGCCGAGGAGGAGAGGCTCGAGAAAGAGCGACGTCAGGCCGAGGAACGGCGACGCGCCGGGCTTCGTTAACATCGCCTTCCGATTTGTCACGCGACCGTCCCCCTGTTTTTGAGAGAGGAAGAACCATGACCCGGCGTCTTGTTCCGCTCGCCCTCGCCGCACTTCTCGCGGCGTCGGCTCAAGTCTTCTCCCAGCCGCGCCCCGGCGACGACAAGGACGCCACCATCGCGAGCCTTCAGGCCGAGGTCAAAAGACTTCAGACCCAGCAGATGCATCAGGGACAGCAGGTCCGGAAGGACA
>JAYUUU010000307.1:0-3446 GCA_043754395.1 Vicinamibacteria bacterium | reverse complement strand
GAGGCGCCATCCGGCGGGTTCGGACCGGCGAAGGGCTGATGGCCGTTGCCCGCACCCACACCTGCGACGCGCCACTGAACACCCGTTTTGTTTTCGAAGAGGTGCAGCGGCTTGCCGGCCACCGCTTCGTTAATGGACACGAGAGCGCTCATGTTGTCGAGGATCCACACACTACGACCGTGAGTGGCGAGGATCAGGTCGTTCTCGGTCGGGTGAATGAAGATGTCGTCGACGGGAATGGTGGGGAGGCCGCTCTTGATTTTCAGCCACGATCCGCCGCGGTTGAACGAGGCCCAAAGCCCCATCTCCGTGCCCACGAAGAGCGCATCGGGGTTCTTCTGATGTTCGCGGAGAACGCTCACGGTGCCGCCCGCGGGAAGATTCGCGGTGACGTTCTTCCAGGTCGCGCCGAAGTCGGGAGTGAAATAGGCGTAGGGCTTGAAGTCGTCGGCCCGATGCCCGTCGAACGTGACATACGCTGCACCTGCGTTGGTGCGGCTCGGCTCGACGCGGCTCACGTACGTTCCCTTGGGGACACCGGGAAATTTGTCGGTGAGCTTCGTCCAGGTCTTGCCCATGTCCTGGGTGACGTGGAGATTGCCGTCGTCGGCGCCGAACCAGAGGACCTCGGCCCTAAGCGGCGATTGCGCGATGGTGGTGGCGGTGCCCCAGTGAACGACGCCGTCGTTTCTGGACATGAACTCCTTCGCGGTCTTTCCGAAGATCGCCTTCTCGTCACGCTTCTCGTTGCTCGTCAGGTCGCCTGAGAGTTCGGTCCACGTGTCGCCCCGGTCTTTCGACATGAAGAACTTGTTGCCGCCGTAGAACACGGTGTTGTGATCGTGAAGTGAAACGAGGATGGGCGAGTTCCAGTTGAAGCGATACCGCTCGTCGGGGTTTGCGGGTGCAGGCCGGACCGACTTCCGCTCGAGATTCTTCAGGTTCACTCGCGAGAGGCTTCCATCCTGGCTTTCGGTGTAGACGGTGGTCGGATCCACCGGATCGATCACGCAGTGGAAACCGTCGCCGCCTCCGATGGTCCGCCAGTCGCCAAGCTGGATGCCTTCCCGAACCAGAGTGCGGGAAGGACCGATCCACGTGCCGTTATCTTGAAGGCCACCGCAGACGTTGTACGGTTTTTGATTGTCCGCGTTCACTTCGTAGAACTGGCCGAGGGGCACACCGTTCAGATGGTCCCAGGTGCGGCCGCGGTCGAGGCTCTGGTGGATGCCGCCGTCCGAACCGTTGATCATGTGATTCGAGTTCGCGGGATTGATCCAAAGCGCGTGGAAATCGCCGTGGATGCGCTGCACCAGGTTTTGCCGCCAGGTCTTTCCCCCGTCGTCGGAGGTGTACATGTTGGCGCCCAGCACCCAGATACGCTGATCGTTGTTCGGGTCGATTTGAATCTTGCTGTAGTAGGAGGGACGCGGGTTGCTGTTCGAGAGCTTGGTCCAGGTCTCACCCTTGTCCTCGGAGCGGTAGACCCCGAACTCGGTGCGGTGCTCGATGAGCGCCATCACGATCTTCGGATCACGGCGATAGATCGTCACGCCGATGCGGCCCATGTCGCCTTCGCTTGGGAGTCCGTTCGCGAGCTTCTTCCAGGTGGCGCCGCCGTCGGTGGTCTTGAAGAGGCCGCCGCCCGGTCCGCCTCCGCTGTATCCGAATGGCGTCCGGCGGCGCTGATAGGAGCCCGCGTAAAGAGTGTTGGGGCTTCCTGGATCCATCGCGATGTCGATGAAGCCCGTATCCTCGTCAAGGAACTTCACGTTCGCCCACGTCCTGCCGCCGTCCGTGGTCTTGTAGACGCCGCGCTCCTTGTTCGGACCGTACAGACGGCCGAGGGCGGCGACGTACGCGACATCGGGGTTGGTGGGGTGGACGACGATGCGGCCGATGTACTGGGTCTCCTTGAGGCCCATGTACTGGAAGGTCTTGCCCGCGTCGGTGCTCTTGTAGACCCCGCCGCCCCATGAAGTGGACTGCCGGTTATTCGGCTCGCCGGTGCCGACGTAGAGGATCGAAGGATCCGAAGGTGCGAGGGCGACGTCGCCGATGGACGACACTTCCTCATCGGTGAAGAGCGTCTCGAAGGTAATGCCTCCGTTCGTGGTCTTGAGGATTCCGGCCGTCGCCATTCCCACGTAGAACGTAGCCGGATCCGATTCGACGACCGCGAGGTCATCGACTCTCCCGCCCATGTTGGCGGGGCCGATGTTCCTGAACTCCAACGCCTTGAGGTGGTCGGCCTTGAGCGACGACAAGGCGGTGGGCGCTTGTGTCGCAGCGGCGGCCGGCTTCTTCTGGGCACTCGCGACGTCGGCAATGAGCAGGAGCGACAGTGTCGCGATCCCTGCGTTTCGAGCAAGAGTCATGTGGGTCTCCAAAGTTCCTTGGTGTGGGGTAGCGAAGCGAACACTACCCGCGCCGTAGCGGAGGGATTCTGGGCTGCTCCCGCCCAATCGTCAACTGACCGGCAGGTGTGACTTCAACCAGGTGGCGAGCTCTTCGGCGATCGCGCGATGCCCCGTTTGGGACGGATGAAGGTTCGTCGCCGAAAGAGCGAGGGGCGACCGAGCGTAATCAGGCGCACCCAGTTGCCGCGCGCGCTGCCGCAGGGCCGATCGAAGAACCAGAACGGGGATGGCGTTGTCCTTGAGAGCTTCGAGCATGTCCTCTTCGAACCAGACTCCGTGAGTCATGGCCAGGACGGGAATGTTCCGCTTTCGGCCAAATTCGGCGAGACCCTTGAGGGCATCTCGAAGGGAGCTGAGACCGACAAGGGGCCGGTACTGTGCAGGTACGCGGTCGGCGCCCCGCGCGTAAGTCTGGGCATCGCGCCCTTCCTCTTGTGGAGCTTGAGACAGCCCTCGCGCTCCCTCGTTGTGTCGAGGGCCGGCCGCGAGGCGCCCCCGGATGAAGTCGAGGAGGAATGAGCGCCGAGGCGTCCAGGGGTCGACCGCGCTCCAGAGAAAGTTGGGGAGGTCGAGGTCATTACCGACGATCTCGACGAGAACGAGGTCGGGTTCAAGGCCTGGGCCCCGCTCACGGAGCAACTCGACCTCCATGACGGTATTGAAACCCGGTACCGCGAGGTTTACGGTCTCGAGGGCTCGTCCGCCCGGAAGCCCGTGCATCAGTTTCGGAAGATGCGCGAGGTAGGTGTCTTCGTCCGAGACGCCCTGGCCGAACATGTAGGAGTCGCCGATTCCGACGATCCGGAACGCCGAGGCTGGTTTGGGCTTGATCACATCGGGTCCGCGGTGGCCCGCATCGGAGGTGGTGAGATGCGCGTTCGCGAAAAGGACATCGAGACGGGGGCGCAGTTCATAAACGACTCGCGGGTTATCCGACTTTCGGATGATCTGTCCAAGCGTCGCGACTGACCGAGGCCTTGGTCCGGCCATCGCCTCCAGATCGCGATCCAGGCGTCCCTCGCCGCG
>JAYUUU010000306.1:0-5336 GCA_043754395.1 Vicinamibacteria bacterium | reverse complement strand
TCGTTCTAGTGACCGCGACGGCGGAGGATCCGGGTCCCATGCCCGAGCGTCGGGGACTCAAGGCCCTCGCCTCCGCTTTCGTGGCGTTGCAGGAGCGCAACGCCATCGAAGCCGACCTCCGGCAGACGGAAAGATTGAACCGCATCGTCGAAACCGTGGGTCACCAGAGGAGCACGGGCGAGCGCGAGTGGCAGGACCCGCTCACCGGACGCAAGTTCCGCGCGGTCACCCTCCACACAGTGCGGCCGCGGCGTTCACTGCTGCGGCCCCTCGACCTCGACGGCGCCATCGACCCCTCGAACGAGGTTGAAACCACCCTTCTCGACTGGCTCGACGAGGGCCATCGCGATGCCCATCGATGTTTCCTTGACGCAGCACTCGGCGAGGACCGTCCGGCACTCACCGCCCCCCGACCGGTTTCTCAAGGGCTTTCCTTGTGACATCAATGCCTCGCGGTCTCCCCCACGAAGACCTTGGAGGCGACTCGTCAGGCCTACATGGTTTCCCAACCTGTACCGAGTGCCATTCCGCCGAAGTGCGGCCTTCGCAAACTTCTTATCCCCTCGACAGGCAGAAAATGGCAGGAGGGCCTTCGAGTTTCTGGCGATGCGGGAACTGCGGCCATCGCTTCCTCGGCCCTGCGGCACCCGAGCGGCCTCGGCACTCATCGCGCCACGGCAGGGATCCGCTCCGAGAAGACATCGATTCACAAAGAGGGAAGAGGCGCTGGTTGTTCCCAATCCTCGTGGTCGTCGCCACCTTGGTGGTGGTGTTCCTGATCCTGGCCATGCGGAACGGCGAGGCGCTCGGGCTCGG
Source organism: Vicinamibacteria bacterium (assembly GCA_043754395.1). Classification (GTDB taxonomy): domain Bacteria; phylum Acidobacteriota; class Vicinamibacteria; order Fen-336; family JAGNNV01; genus JAGNNV01. The sequence goes on along the minus strand of JAYUUU010000306.1, from coordinate 4,520 downwards.
TCTCGTTGACTAGGCTATTCGAGCGGCGGGGAGGGTCCAGGGTTCATCATTTGCTGCTCGAGCATCGCCGCATAGCGCCCACCCAGACGCAACAGGTCGTCGTAGGTCCCGCGTTCGATGATTTCGCCATGGTCGAGAACGAGGATCTGGTGGCAGGACCGAACGGTCGAAAGACGATGGGCAATCACGAACGTCGTGCGCCCGGGGAGCAGGGCCAAAAGACCCTTCTGGATCAGAGCCTCCGACTCGCTGTCGAGGTTTGACGTCGCTTCGTCAAGCAGGAGGATCCTCGGGTTCGCCAGGAAGGCGCGCGCGATGGCCACCCTTTGTTTCTGGCCGCCGGAAAGACGCACGCCGCGCTCACCCACGACGGTCTCGTAGCCGAGGACGAAGCGGGAGGCGAACTCATCAACGTGGGCGGAGAGACAGGCCGCCTTGAAGTCGCTCTCCGATGCATCCGGCCGAGCGAAGAGCACGTTCTCCTTGAGAGTGGCGTCGAAGAGAAAGGTGTCCTGGAAAACAACCCCCAGATTCGCCCGGTATTCCGAAAGCGGGAAACTCTGGATGTCGTGGCCATCGAGCGTGATCCGGCCCGACTGCGGGCGGTAGAACATCGCGATGAGACCCATGATGGTCGACTTGCCTGCCCCGGAGGGCCCCACCAGGGCGATGGCTGAACCGGGAGGAGCTTCAAAGCTCAAAGACTTGAGGACCGGCTCGTCCGGTCTAAAGGCGAAGGCGACGTTCTCAAATCGCAGGTGACCCTTCACTTCTGAGGCCTTCACGGGTGCAGGGTTCGGCGTTCCGCCGGAGGCGCCTTCGCTCGGCTCATTCAGGATCGCCTGAAGCCTCTCGATGGACACGAGAGCGTCGGTGAACTGGCCGGCCATGGCCACCGCCATGTAGATCGGTCCGTTCAGGAAGCCGAGGAGGATGGAAAACGTCATGAAGCCCCCAAGCGTCAGGCGCCCCGATTGAATCTCCCCAAGCGCCATGGCCATGAGTCCAAGCCCGAGGCCGCCCACAAGAACCGTGCTCCAGAGAGAAAACAACCGATTGTGGCTGGCCATCTCGATGGCGTTGTCACGCATCGCGAGGACGGAGGTCTCCATCGCGAGACTCTCCCGTTCTTCGGCGCGGTAGGCCTTGATGACGCGAATTCCGGAAAGGGTTTCGCTCAAACGGCCACTCGTCTCCGAGAGGAGCCGCGCGCGTTCGCCGTAAACCCCGGCCACACCCCAAAAGGCCCAGCCAAGAAGGCTGAGGAAGGCGACCAGCGCCACGAGCGCCACGAGGGTGAGGTGCTTCGAGATCGTCCACATGTAGATAGCCGACAGGCCGGCGAAGAAGACACCACCGGCGAAATCGATGAGGCCCGACCCGACCAGCAGGCGGAGGGACTCGATGTCGTGGAGAACCCGCGGCATCAGGGCGCCGGTACGGTTGCGGTCGAAGAATGGGACAGCGAGCCGAATGAGATGGGCTATGCCCTTCACCCGCAGATCCGCCACGAGTTCGATCGTGCGCACGGTCAGGACGCGAAACAGGACGTACGAGCAGAGTGCCTGGATGAGGGCCGCGCCGATCACCGCGGCGAAGACCGTCTTCATCTTCTCGGGGTGGGTGCCGGGGATGACTTCGTCGATGAAGATGCGGGCGGTGCCGGGGAGGATCAGGCTTGCCGACCTGGAGATCAGGATCAGGAGGAGGCCGACGATCAGAGCGGGCACCCGAGGCCGGACCACAGACCAGGCGAGGGGAAGGACCTCGCGCAAACGTTCGAGCTTCGACTTCTTCTCTTTGTTCTCCCCGGCGAGTTCTTCGAGATTCCGAACGCGTTTCGATCCCCTCATCTGTGACCGTTCATCCTATACGTGGTGATCCGCACTCAGAAGGGAAAGCCGATGGAGAACCACGGTACCGTAGAACCATCCCTCGTCAGGCCGCGGGCGACGCCGCCTTGAACGGTCAGGGGAATGCGGTGGCCGACGAATATGTCGGCGCCGATGCCGATCGAGGCGCCCACGCGCGCCGAATCGAGTTTCAGACTGCCCGCTGAGACGACCGCGGCGTCCAGGGATGCGCTCAGGTGGAGGTGACGGAGAAAGAAAGGAAGCGCACGCAGTCCGCGCTGGGGATGGCCAAGCGGGACGCGCCACTCGAGATTCGAGAACGCAAGGCGCCGTCCATACCGCGTGCGATCCGCTCCGTCGGGCGCCTCGTAGCCTCGAAGCACGGCGGGCTCATCGCCCACCGGATCGAGAAGTGCCGGGCTTGAAAGGCCGCCCACCGCGAAGGCGGAAAGAGACGCCCTCGACCCGAATACGAATCCCCCTCCCAGTCTCGACACGAGAACCGTGGGCCCAAGACGCGTGTAGGCCCGGGCATCGACCACGACCTTCCCGAAGTCAAGATCACTCCCGAGTGCCTCGAGTTCGCGCGTGAGCGACACCTTGAACCTCACGCCATCCTGCGGGGAAATGGCCATGGGGTACGTCTTCGTCGAGTCGATCTGAAAAACGAGTGCGAGAACACCGGTGTCCAGGCTCGAGTTCGAAGTCGCCTCATGACGCCGCCGCACAGTGAGGCCAATGGACTGAGACCGATACCCGGATCGTTCGAGGGGAAAGTCCACGGAAACCCGCCCCTCGGAGAGATCTCGGACGCCCGCGGCCGCAGGTGTTGACTCGATCCGCGCGAGCGCACTGAAAGTGGGGGTAAAGCGGTCGTAGCGGAAGAAAGCGAGCACGTTCGGCTTCAAGACCTCGGTCCCCCACGATCCCGCGATTCCATACGCCGCGCGAAGAAGGGGATCGAAAGAGACGGTGGCGAGGCCCACCCGCCATTCATCCGATGAATATTCGGCGAACGGCGAAACGAAACGCGGACGGAGCGAGGAGAAGGACCGGTAGGCCCGCGAAGGCTCCGCGAAGGGTTGCGGCTCCTCCGTGTTTTCCGGAAGCAGGTCCTGGTACGCCGGGGCCGGCGCGCCAGCTTCGAAGGGAAACGATGCGAGGTCGTATCCGCGGGACGCGTAGCGTGCGACGAAGACCGTTCCCGTCCGGTCGTCGACCTCGGGGGTGAAGGAGCGTGACGGAGAACCCGCAACCGCCCGGAGCCCCGACGCGTCACGATCGACGAGGTACAGCCTGAATGCAGATCCATCGCGATCGGACCTGAAAATCAGCGTCCGGTCGTCGACCCACGCGGGCTCGGCATCGAGAGCGCGATCGTGGGTCAGCGCGGTGATGGCGCCTGAATTGACGTCGACGAGGACGAGATCCGAGAAACCGCCTTCAAGACGAGAGGCGACAACGACGTCGCCGGAGGGCGAGAAACGCGGATGCGACCATTCGGCTCCGGGTTTGGAAGACGTGAGAACTCGGACCTTGCCGCCGTCTCCCCGTATGGCAAGCTCAGAGCGGTCGGACAGCCGCTGAACGAAAACGATGGATTCCTCTCGGCCATCAGGGAGAGGAGAGACGTCGGGGTCGCTCGCGCGGAGTGCGTGGGTGAGCCGCTCGCGACGCCCGGTGTCCAGTTGAACCCGATAAAGATCGGAACGCGATTCAAACTTGCGCACGAAGTTGGTCTCGTCGAACACCAGCGACTTGCCGTCGCGCGACCAGGAAAGCGCTCCTCCTTGAAGGCGCGAGGCGAGCTTCCTGTCCGACGAGCCATCCGGCTTCATAAGCCGGATCTCGCCCAGGCGATTGGGCGCCTTGCTTGTGTAGGCGATCACCGAGCGGTCGGGCGAGAGCCGCGGCGACGATTGAACCGTGCCCCTGCTCGTAAGCTGTTTCAACCCCATGCGGGTCTGCGCTTCCTCTGCTTCGAGGGAAGCGACTCTTTCCCGCGCGAACTCGCGCCACAGGCTGGTCAGGCTTTCTCCGGTCACCTTCTTGAAGTTGCGCTCGTCCAGATACGGAATGGAGTGGGCGTGCTTCAAAGCGATGTCCCTCGTCGAGTCCGGGCCGAAGCGTCGCTCTACGAAGCTCAGAAACTCTTCGCCAAACAGATATGCGGCGTTCCCGAAAGGCCATTCATCAAGGCCCAGGCTGGCCTGATCGAGCTTGCCCAGCTGGCCACTCCGCGCCGCCTCGTCCACCAGCATCTTCGTGAAGGTGTGCCGGCCGCGGCCGAAGGCGGTGCCCCTCGTCTCCTCGCGCACGGCCAGGCCCTCGATGAACCAGGAAGGCTGCAGTGCGTTGGGAAAGAGAAAAGGCGCCCGCCCGAAGACTTTCCGGCCAAAGCCATAGAGGCCGCCTGCCTGTTCGATGTGGACGATGTGAGTCAGCTCGTGGGTGACCACCGTGCGCAGCCACGAATCCGCGGGGCCCGACTCCGCCCCATCCGGCGATGCGGTTCGAATCTCCACATAGGGGTAGGGGAAAGGGGAGGCGAGACCGTTTGGGGAATCGTTCGCATCATGCACGACCACATCGAGGCTCGGAACGCGCACCCGATATCGCTCTTCGAGCCTCGGAAGCACCTCCAGAACGAGAGCCATGACTCTGCGG
>JAYUUU010000305.1:0-4691 GCA_043754395.1 Vicinamibacteria bacterium | reverse complement strand
GGCCAGTGGATCGGGGTGGGCGCCATCATCATGGTCGGCCTCGGGATCCTCTCGGGCGTCGCCAGCACTCGTCAGAAGGACCCGCCCGCTTGAGTCGCTTTTGAACGATGAATAAAGGAACTCCAAAGAAACTCCCAATGACCGCGAAACACTCGTTCACAGACACGAACACTCTGCGCCAGCGCGCGCGTCGTCATATCGAGGAAGGGGCCGTCACCGAAGGGTACGGTGCCGATCGATCCCGGGTTCTGCAGCTTCTCAATGACGCTCTGGCCACCGAGATGATCTGCGTGCTGCGCTATCGCCGTCATTACTTCATGGCGAAGGGCATCAACGCGAAAAGCGTCGCCGACGAGTTTCTGATCCACTCCAATCAGGAACTGGCCCACGCCGACCTGATCGCGGAGCGAATCGTCCAGCTTGGCGGCGAGCCGGACTTCGCTCCCGATGGACTCTCGGGACGCTCTCACGCGGAGTACATCGCGGGGACGACCCTCGTCGACATGATCAAAGAGGACCTCGTGGCCGAGCGCATCGCGATCGACAGCTACCGGGAAATGATCGCGTACCTTGGGTCGGACGACCCCACCACCAGCCACATGGTGAAGGGCATCCTGGCTGTCGAGGAAGAGCATGCCGACGAACTCGCCGACCTCCTGAGCGGAGCTACCGAGAAGAAGCAGAAGTAGGCGTGGGCGCGGGCGGGGGCCCGGTCTGAACCAGTATCGAGGCGCTCGACCACAGCGTTTTCCCCTGCACGCGCAGGCTCTCTCCTTGAATGGAGAGACTCACCACCCGTCGATTCACGGTCACCTCCTGGCGCAGGCTCGCGGGCAGGCGCACCGTCCTGAAGATCGACTCGGGAAGATTCACGTTGATGCCTTTGGCCGCGAGTTCCTTGAGGAAGGTGAGCACCTGTTCAGGCTTCATGAAGGCGCCACAGGTCGAGGACGTGTTCTGAGAACGAAGGGCCTCCTCGACGGTGGCCCACGACTCCTTCGTGAGATCGAGCCGCAGACTCACCTTCTTGTCGGGGAAGAAAGGCGTGGCGGTGAGGCTCGCTCCCGTGTTCGTGAGCCGCATGGCCCCCGTGATCACGTGTTTCTGCGGGAGGACGCGTCCGCGGATGCCGCGATCGAGCTCGAAGTCCTTGCACAGGATGTTCGCGACCCCGGCCGAGTCCCAGCCGAAGCTGAGCCGCGCTTCGCCGAAGCTCTCGAGCACATTCACCGGAATCGCGAGGTCGATCATGTTCGGCGCGCGCAGAGAAACCGTTGGTGCTCCCGCGCGCAGGTCGCCCACCATGTTGCCGAGCTCGACGCTCACATTCCAGGCGCCCACCTTCACCCGCCCCAGGAAGGTTTTGCGCTTGATCTCGCCGGAGCTTTTCGCGTGAACATCCTCAAGGTCCACTTTCACGTTGTCGAGATACCGCTTGGAAATGCTGCCGGCGAGCTCCTCGATGAGTTTGGACCGGATGGCGACGATCACGGTTCCCTGATCCGCGTAAACCGCGGTGATCAGCGCGTCGTTCTTCGTCGCGGCCTCGATGCGCCGGTGGAGATCCTCGTGATCGCGCTCGAGGAGGACGATTCTTCCGGAGGGCTCGGGCGCGGTGTTCTGAGCGCAAGCGCTCAACGTCACCCAGGCGGCGGCGAGAATCCAGACGGCGCGTTTCACGGGCGAGCCCCGGTCGGAGGCGCCACGACGGGCCCGGAAAGGGCCGCGTCCACGAAGACCCAGAGTTTGCCGCCGAAGACCCGGATCTTCTGGGCCACTACCGTGAGAGGCAGCGTCTCCGCAGCGATCTGCAGACGCTTCGAGTCCACCGCCGGTATGCCGAGCGTGTTCTCGAGGCGAACCGGGATTTCGAGGGGCCCGAGCAGGGCGTCGAGGCCGCCCTCGGTCAGGGCCTCAGTGAGACGGCCCACCGGATCGTTGCGTCCAAGAGCCTCGGCGTTTTCGGCCTCGACGGCAAGGATGCTGACGTTGCACCTCAGGAGACCCGAAGCGACATCGACCGCGACCGTGTCGATCGAAGCGAACACGGTCACGGGGGCGCCCACCGGCGCTTCACCCACGGTCGCTGTCCCCTTCATGTCGACCAGCGCCACGCCATCTCCAAACGAGGCCTCGACGGTATCGACCCGGATGTGGAAGCCGCCCCCGATCTCCGCGTTCATGGGGGTCACCGCTCGAAGCATGTTCTGCACGAGGCTCTGGTCGACTACGACGAGGATGCTTTCAAAGTCGAGAAGGGTTCCGCTCTCGGCCTCGAGGCTCAGTTCACGAAGCGCCGTGTTCTGGCGCGAGAGCAGTGCCTCGCGGGCCGAGAGTCGCGAGGCGACGCTCTCGCGGCGGCGATACTGAACAAAGGCCGTGACCACGAGGGCGACGCCCAACAGGACCACGACGAGGTTGCGCAGGAAACGGATGAGACGCCGCTCAGGGTTCTTTTCGCGCGGGTGCTCCAAGGAGCCATCCATCCCAGTTCATCGAGTGGCTGCGTCGGATATCTCGCACTTCGCCAGGCGTCATGAACTCCTCGATCCCGCTCTCGGCCGCGGCCATGGCTTTCTTGATGCCTTCGCCGGCGGTGACGATCTGATTGAAGAGGTCGCGGCACGCGCCGCCAGAGTAGTCCGCGGACACCCGGCCATCCCAAAGGCCGAACCAGTCGCGTCCGCCGCCTTCGTTCGAGACGGGCTTCACCGCGCAGGCGGTCACAAAATTGTTCCAGGTGGCGTCAACGGACTGGGCCTGCTGGGAGAGTGCTGCGACCTGGTCCGTGTAGCGCTTGCGCGCCTCGGCCCGTTCGCCTGCACTCCGCCCGGGAGCGAGCGACGGCTGGGGCGCGACGGTGGGAACCGGGGCCGGACGCGAGGTTGAGGTCATCAGGGAGATGGCGCTGATGCGCCTGACCCCGGGCGCCCCTCGGAGTGTCACCATGACGTTATCCCCGGCCTTGATGTTGCCGGTTCCGGCGAGGATATCGTCAAGGGTCAGGGTCTCCCTCGTCCCGGCGGACGTCCTCAGGACGACGACGCGGCGCTGGGAGTCGACGGAGATCACCTGCGCGTTTGTGTATGTCGGCGTTTGCGTGGTCTGGGCGAAGGCGCCGGCCGCGATAAGGAGACAGGAGCCTGTGAGGCACCACGTTCGAATGATCTTTTCCATAATGCTTCCCGACTGTTGCAAACAAGATGCCACCCGCGGAACGGCCTCAGGATTCGTCCCACGAGCCACGTGAGGGCGATTTGCGGGCTTCCGTGCGGAACCCAGGGCCTTTTTGTACATTTCGGCGATCCGTCGCGATACGCCTGGAAACCCTAGCCGGCCTTCTTCCTCACCGCGGGCTTTTGATCGCGAACCACGGCTTCGTCTCGCCGAGAGGGAAGGGGATCGCGGGCCGGGCCGTTCAGGACCTTCCCGTCTTTGTCGAACCGCGATCCGTGGCACGGGCAATCCCAGGTGGTCTCCGCGCGATTGAAGGCGACGAGACACCCGAGATGAGTGCATGTGGCTGACACGGCATGCAGGAGTCCGTGGTCGTCGCGGTACACCGCGGTTTTTTCTCCGGCCAGGTCGACGATCTTGCCCTCTCCTTTGGCCACCTCGGCAAGCGAACCCGCCTCGGCGCCCATCAGCCGGTCCTTCAGCATGCGGACGGGGAAGTCGATGTTCTCCTTGACGAAATCGACGATCGAAGCGACGGGCTTGAAACGGCTCGGGTCATAAAGAGCCTGATAGGGGTTCTCGCGGCCCAGGATGAGATCGGTATTGATCATCGCGGCCAGGGTTCCAAGCGTCATGCCGGTCCCGCTGTATCCAGTCGCCACATGCACATGCTTCGCGAGAAGGTCCCGCCCGATAAGGGGGAGACCGTCGACCGGCTCAATGACCTGAGCCGACCAGCGGTTCGCGATGGAAGCAACCTTGAAGCGGCTGGAAGCGAACTCGAGCAGCGTCTCGAATCTATCGAGCGTGTCCTCGTCCTGCCCGGCCTTGTGGTCTTCGCCGCCCACGATCAGTAGAGAGTCCTCGCTGGTCGTTTCGCTGCGCAGGTAGTGGTAGGGCTCATCGGTGTCCCAGAAAAGTCCGGCGAGGGGCTTTGCCCCTGCGTGCAGGCGCAAAGCCAGCACATAGGAGCGGTAGCTCGCGACCTTCGTCTGGAGCACGAGGTTTCCAAACGGCGCGTGGGTCGCCACGATCACATCGTTCGCGGTCACGGTCCCGCTTTCAGTGGTCACGCGGCAAGGGACATCGTCTTCGATGTCGACGACGCGGCAGCCCTCATAGACGTGAGAGCCGCCTCCTTGAACCAGGTCCGCCAGCGCCCGTAGATAGCGCACCGGATGAAACTGAGCCTGTCCGCCGAAGCGAAGGGCGCCTTCGACTTTGAAAGGCAGGGAGAGGGCGGCGGTCCGCGAGAGGTCCACACCCAGGCGCGCCGCGGCTTCCCGCTCGGCCTCGAGGGCCTCGACCATTTCAGGGTCCTCGGTGTACTGGTAGGCGGGGAGGGTGGAGAAGCCGCACTCGATGCCTTGTTCTTTGACGATGCGCTTGATCTGCGCGAGCGCGGCACGGCCCGACTGAGCTGCGAGCCGAGCGCCATCCTCCCCGAAGTCGCGGATCATCGCCACATAAGAGAGGTCGAGCGCTTCGGTGAGGTGCGCGGTGGTGTGCCCGCT
>JAYUUU010000304.1:0-4153 GCA_043754395.1 Vicinamibacteria bacterium | reverse complement strand
CTGGGTGACGAGGTTGTTCATCTCGGAAAGGGCCTGCATCAGGTCGTCGTCGAGCCAGTGATCGCGAACCGCCGCGCGCAGAATGGTCATGATGAGGGCGGCGCCCGTGCCCTTGCCCGAGACGTCGCCGAGGACGAAGGTCAGGCGGTCTTTGGTGACGTGGAAGTCGAAGTAGTCCCCGCCCACCGCGCGGCAGGGCTCGGTGCCCGCGGCCACGTCGTAACCTTCGATCACCGGAGAGGCCTTCGGCAGCATGCTGCGCTGGATCTCCGCGGCCACGCGCATGTCTTCCTCGAGCCTCCGCTTTTCGAGGCTCTCCTCCAGAAGCCGCGCGTTCTCGATCTTCGCGGCGGCAACACTGGCGAGTGCCGTGACGAGCTCGAGGTCTTCCTCGGAGAAGGTGTGCGTGCGCTCGCGCGAGTCGAGATAGACGACGCCGATGACTGATTCCTTGCCGCCGTCCGAGTGCCACAAAGGCGCGCACATCGCGGAGCGGATGCCGGTGGTGACGATGCTCTGCTCGGACTTGAGCACGGCGTCTTCGAGAACGTTCGGAAGCAGGATCGAAACCTGCTCCTTGAGGACGCGGCGTGAGATCGTCCGACTGACCTTCAAAATGGGCTCGCCCCGGCGCGTCTTCGAGGCCTTGACCACCGGGAGCTGGGCGCCCGGCGGGCCTTCAAAAAGGGCGATGGCGCCGCGTTCCGCGGCCACGGCGGCGAAGAGGATGTCGAGAATCTGATCGAAGGTCTCGGAGATGGGCCGATGCGCGAGAAGGGCGGCGGCGGCTCCCGAAAGAACGGTGAGCACGCGGTTCTTGCGGACGAGGTCCTCGGCGCTGCTCGGAGCCTTGAGGACACCCTCTTGAAGGGTGCGGACGGAGAAGACCTTTGTCCCGACCGCCTGGATATCGTCTTCGGTCTCTTCGTCGGCGAGGTTCCACTGGACGGTGACGGTGTGATCGCCGAGCTTGATCTGATCGCCCTTGCGCAGCGGCGTCGGCCCCTGGATGCGCGAGCCGTTCACCAGGGTTCCGTTTTTGGAGCCGAGGTCCGCGATGATGAGGCCGCCCCGGTCCATGAGGATCTCGGCGTGCATGCGCGAGAGCCACTGGTCGGGGATGAAGACGTCGGCATCGCGCGAACGGCCGAGTGTCGTGCGCTCGCGCTCGACCTTGATGCGACGTTCTCCTTCCGAAGACTTGAGGAGTAGTTCGGGTGTGCCTGGCATGGGAAGTTGTCATTCTACGTTTAAGCGCGCCCGTCAACTCGCCTCGGCCCTAGAATCCGAGGGGCCCGACCGATGACCCAAGAGCGCACCTCCACCAGACGCAGCGCGCTGACCGCGGCGGCCTTCCTGATGGCAACCTCGGCGATCGGCCCGGGCTTCCTCACCCAGACCGCGGTCTTCACGGGAATCCATGGAGCGGATATGGCCTTCGCCATTCTGGCCTCCGTGCTCATCGACATCGGCGTTCAGTGGAACGTGTGGCGCGTGATCGGCGTGACCGGGCGCAGTGGGCCGGCCATCGCCGCAGCGATCCATCCCTTCCTCGGCGGTCTGCTTAGCGTTCTCGTCGTCTTCGGCGGTTTCGTTTTCAACGTCGGCAACCTGGCGGGCTGCGCGCTTGGTCTCGCGGTCTTCGGCGTGCCGCTGGGCGCGGGCGCCCTGGTCTCGGCCCTCCTCTCACTGGCCTTGCTGGCCCGGCCGGGCGCCATGAAGCCGCTGGATGTTTTCGTTCAGGTCCTCGGCTTCTTGATGCTCGCTTTGACCGCGACGATCATGATCATGTCGCGGCCGGACTATGTCCTCGCCGCGCAGCGCGCCGTGATGCCGGTGGAGTTTCCGACCGGGTCGATCCTGACTCTCGTGGGCGGAACCGTGGGCGGCTACATCACTTTTTCGGGCGCGCACCGGCTGCTCGCTTCTGGCCTCAAGGGCGAGGAGGCCATCGCCGACTTCGACCGGGCGGCCATCACGGGAATCCTGGTGACCGCGGCGATGCGGGCCATCCTGTTTCTCGCGATTCTGGGCGTACTTCAAGCCGCTACCGGGCCCCTCGATCCTGCGAACCCCGCAGGGGCGGCGTTCCGGCTCGGCGGGGGTGTGCTCGGTGAGAAGTTCTTCGGCCTCGTGTTGTGGAGCGCCGCGATCACGTCGGTCGTCGGATGCAGCTACACGTCGCTCTCGTTCATTCGTGGCGCTGAAACGGGAGGGGCGCGCAACGTCGGCCTCGCTTTCTTCATCCTTGCCGCACTCGGCGTGTTCCTCACCATCGGACGCCCAGCTCAGCTTCTCGTCTGGGCCGGGGGCCTCAATGGCCTCGTCCTGCCTCTGAGCCTCGGCGTGATCCTCGTCGCGTCACGCCGCGCCGCGATTGTGGGTGCTTACAAACACCCCACTCGAATGACGATCGCCGGAGTTCTCGCCTGGCTCGCGAGCGTCGCCATCGCGGTTTTCGGGGTTCAAGATCTCCTTCGACGGTTGTAGCAACTACTGTTCGCGGCTGCGGCGCTTCCTCGCGGCCATGTAACCGGGGCGGACCCGCACCGTGACTTCGGGGCGATTCGCCACCCGCACCTCGATCTTGCGGTAGGTGTTGTCGGCGGCGCGTTTAGGCGAGTAGGCCACGAGATAGTTGTTCTTGAGGTCTTTCGCGATGGCCTCGAAGACCTTGATCAGTTCGTTCACTTTGTTCGGAAAGAAATAGAGTCCGCCCGTGTCCTGGGCGAGGTCTTTGAGAAAGCCGCGCGGCGTGTCGAAACCCTGGATGCCTACCGCATAAACCGACACTTCGAGCGACTTCGCGAGGGCGGTGACCTGGCCCTTCCCCGCCGAACTCGCGGTGTCGTCACCGTCGGAGAGGAGGATCAGCGCCTTGCGGCCCGGACGAGTGCGGAGCCGGTCGAGGCCGTACATCACACCGTCGTAGAGGGCGGTTCCGCCCCACACCTGCATGCCATTGATGAACGAGTCGAGGCGGTCCATGTCGTCGGTGAACTCCGAACTCGACTTCACGCTTTCGTTGAACTGAACGACAAGGGCCTGGTCGGTGGCTTCGAGTTTCCCCGTGAAGTAGGTGGCCGCCTCTTTCAGGAAGGCGATACTGTCGCGCATGCTGCCCGAGGTGTCGAGGGTAAGGGCGATCGAAAGCGGGATGCGCTCCTCGCCCTTGCTGCTCGCGAGGTACGTGATCTCCTGCCGAACCCCGTCCTCGAAGAGCTGGATGTCTTCCTTCTTGAGGTCGGCCACGAAGCGTCCGGCCTTGTCGAAGATCATGACCGGCACGGAAACGATCTCAACTTCGGCGCCGATGATGATCGGCGGGCGCTGCGGGTCCTGAGCTCTCGCCGCCCCGGACGACGGGGCCGCGGTGGCGAGGGTGAGACCGACGAGGGCGGCTACGACCCGGGTCGCTCTCACGCGCTCACCGCCGTGACCGGGAGCGGTGCGGGCGGGGCCTGGGCCTTCATGCGCCGGTGGAAGAAGCGGCCGGTGACGAGCGCGAACAAGATGAAGCCCGCGGCGACCACCAGCGGAGCGAGGATCGCGAGCGCCACGAGGCCAAACGCGATCACATCCTCGAGGACGGACAGGATGGGCGCCGCGACGCCCGCGGTGATCGGCGAGAGCACGCCGCGAAGCGTGGCCTTCGCGGTATGAGGCACGAGCGAAGCGGGCGCTCCGACCATCACGCCGAGGGCGAGAGCCACGATCGGGTCATCGACCGTCCACATCACGGAGGCGGCGAGCACGATTCCGGCCACCGGCTTCAGGAAGGTGGAAAGAGCGTCCAGCGCATGATCGACCACCGGAATCTTGTCGGCGATCACTTCGATGATCGTCGCGAGGATGAAAACGGTGAGGGCGGTGTTCGAACCGATGAACTGGAACGAGTCCCCGAGAGGAAGGACACCAAGGCGGACGGAGACGCCCACCGCGAGCAGGGGCAGCCAGGCTCGCAGACCTGCGCACGCGGCAAGCGCTATGCCGAGAGCGATCGATTGAAGGAGGTCCACCGACATCGCGGGCAGCTCGAGCTGGCTGAGCCGCGTGGACCAGTCGGTGTTCCTCACTGTGTCAAGGAACGACGACAGCCCCGATTGCAGCGAAGAGAAGAAGTCGGACATGACCCTCGCACACTAGGGACGAG
>JAYUUU010000303.1:0-4544 GCA_043754395.1 Vicinamibacteria bacterium | reverse complement strand
CTCGACCACCGCCTCGATCACGACGTCGCACGAAGCAAGATCCTCGAGCTTGGTGGTGCCCTTGAGCCGGCCCATGATCTCGGCCTTCTTCTCGGCCGTTATCTTGCCCTTCTCGACTCCCTTGCTCAGGAACTTGTCGATCGAGCCGAGACCCTTGGCGAGCGCCGCGTCGTTCACTTCGCGGACGATCACGTCATGGGCGGCCTCCGCACAGACCTGCGCGATCCCCGAGCCCATGAGGCCACACCCTACGACTCCGACTGTTTTCTTTTCTGTCATGTTTTCGTTTCTTAAGCTGGGTCCCCGCTTCCGCGGGGATGTGCAGGGTGATGCAAAGGCCTTAGCCCTGCACACTCTCGATAATCATGGCGATACCCTGACCGCCGCCGATGCACGCGGTTGCGAGGCCGTAGCGGCCCTTGCGACGCCGCAGTTCCAGAGCCACGCTGAGCAGGATGCGCGTGCCCGAGGCTCCAAGGGGATGGCCGAGTGCTATGGCGCCGCCATTCACGTTGACCTTGCTCCGGTCGAGGCCGAGTTCCTTCTCAACCGCCAGATACTGACCCGCGAAGGCCTCGTTGACCTCGATGAGGTCAATGTCTTCAAGCTTCAGGCCGGCATCGGCGAGCGCCTTGCGCGACGCGGGAGCCGGACCGATGCCCATGATGTCGGGAGAGACTCCCGCCACACCCCACGCTACGACGCGAGCGATCGGCTTGCCGTGGCCGCGCGACTTCGAAGTCGAAAGGACCAGGGCCGCTGCGCCATCAACAATGCCGCTCGCGTTGCCGGCGGTCACCATCCCGTCCTTGCCGAAGGCCGGACGCAAAGCGCCGAGAATCTCCATGGTGGTGTCGGGACGCATGTGGTCGTCGTCCTTGATGGCGACGACGTTCTTGCCCTTCTTCACTTCGACGGGCACGATCTCGTCGTCGAATACACCGCGCGCCTTCGCCGCCGCCGCGGTTTGCTGCGAGCGCAGAGCGAACTCGTCCATCGCCTTGCGGTCGATGCCGTACTGACCCGCGAGTTTGTCCGCGGTCTGCGCCATGTAGAGGCCGCAATGCGAATCAAGCAGACCGGCCATGAGGCTGTCTTCAAGCGCACCCTGGCCGAGCTTGAAACCGTCGCGCGCGCCGCGGATCACATGGGGCGCCTGAGTCATGTTTTCCATGCCGCCTGCGACCGTTACTTCGGCCTCGCCTAGGAGCATGAGCTGGGAGGCGGAGATGACCGACTGTATGCCCGAGCCGCAGAGCCGATTGACGGTAAGAGCCGGAGTTTCGATCGGGATGCCCGCCTTAAGCGCCGAGTGCCTGGCGCCGTACATGGCGTCGGCCGAGGTCTGCATGGCGTTGCCCATCACCACCTGCTCCACTTCGGAAGCGGGGACGCCCGACCGGTCGAGAGCCGCCTTGATCGCGTGAGCGCCGAGTGCGTTGGCGTTGATGTCTTTAAAGTTGCCGACGTATTCGGCCATGGCCGTACGCGCGCCGCCCAGGATGAAGATGTCTTTGGTCGCTTTGATGTGAGGCTCCTTGAGGGGTTTTTAGGGATCGATTCTACCTTGGGGTCGCTTGACGCCTCCGAGACCGCGGGCGTAGCGTCGATCTCAAGATGACCCTCATTTCCAACCGTCGCGTCTTCATGCCCGTCCTGATCGCCCTCATCGGTGTTCCTGGTTGCACCGCCGGAGTCGAGCCCACGGTGACCCCGGTCTTCGTCAGCACCTCGGTGCCCCCAACCGCGGACACGGTGTTCGTCGCCACCGATGCCTGGGCCACCCGCCCCGGCGGCAACTACGAGCTGTTCTCGGCGGGCGGGGGTTCGCAGGCCACGCGTCTCACGTTCTGCACGGGATGCCAGGCCCTGAGCGCCGCACCGTCGCTGGACCGAACGCGCATTGCGCTCCGGCGGGTCGATGCCGACACCAACCGGGACGCTCGGCTCGATGACGCCGATCGCGTTTCTTTGCTTCTCGTGGATCTGGCCCGCCAGATCGAAGGGCCGTTCCTTCCCGCGGGGTGGACGACCAGCAGTGTCGACTGGGCCGCCGACGGCTCGTTCCTCATTCACACGTCATCCCCCGACGGCAGCGGCGACGACCTTTATCAGATCGACTCCAACGCCCAGAACAACCAGCGGATTCTCGCCACGCCGAATGCGCGGGAGCGCGGGGGGCGCCTCAACGCCGCGATCACGAGAGTGGTCTACGAGCGCATTGACGGACTCGGGGCCGGTAAGAGCGAGATCTGGATCTTCAACTCGAGCACCAACCAATCGAAGCTCACCGACAGCGGGATCACGGGCGGGGTGCTGCCCGGCACGCTGTACCTCGTCGGGTCGGACGCCGGGCCCGACTATTCACCCGACGGCGCCACCGTTGTTTTCCGCCGCCTGACTTCAACCGCGGTCGCTGGGGGGGCATGGGACCTCCTCACCGTCCCGGTCACGGGGGGAGCGCCGAGAGTCCTCGCCTCGGGGCCGCAGTTCCGCTCGACCCCGGACTGGAGCAAGGACGGCATCGTCTTCTCCGAATCGAATGCCGCAACCGGGGGTACCGACATCATCGTGATCGATCCAGCCACGGCAGCGCGTCGGGTCCTGCAGTCGTTTGGCAACGGGTACAAAGCCGGGGCGCCACGCTGGATTGCGGGTATTGCCGGATAACCGCTTCGCTAAGCCCGCGGAGCCGCCTTCCGCGGCCACGAGGAAGGACGAGCGTTTCGAACTCCCTACCGAGATCCTCGTGAGCAAAGTCGGCCCGGACGGCGTCTCCGAGAAGGAAGAGCGCACCATCGCCCACGATCTCTCTCGCAGCGGGATGCGCCTCCTCACCAGCTGGGCCGATCTCGGCGAGAACGACCGCGTCGCTATTCAGGAGATTGGCGGGACCTTCTCGAGCGGCGCGATTGTGCGCCACGTCCGCCGTGGGACCGATCAGATCACCCGGGTTGGAATCGAGTTCCTCGATAACGTGGCCCCGGACCGGCTGGTCGGCACCACCACGGGCCTCGCTCGGCCCACGTCTGTGGCGCCGCCTCAATCCGCAGTGGCACCCCTCTCGCGGCCGGCCCCAACTCCGAGGCCCGCCCCCCCTCCCGCAGCGGCGGCCGCTCTCTCCCCGCCTTCGCCTGCCGCACCCGCTCCATCGGAGGGCATCCTTGAAGAGATCGCGGCGGCGCGCTCGGCCGCGCGGGAGCTTGTCGCCGCCTCCAAGGTGTGGGAGGCGCTCGAGGTTCTCGGAAAAGCCCAGGGCCTCGCGACGGGAACGCCTGCAGGGAGGGCCGTGAGGATCCAGACCTGGGAGACGCAGGCCAGGATCCCAAGCCTCATGCGCGCGGCCCAGCATGAGCTGGAAGTCCTCGCGGCTCGCGACCCCGCGGATGCGGCGGCCTATTCAGCGCTCGGGCGAATCTTTTTCGACGCGGGCCTGCCGGCGCGCGCTCGCGCGGCCTTCAATCACGTCCTTTCGATCGACCCGTCGAATCGCGAAGCCACGTTGGCGCTGGCGGCGCTCAATCAACCCGCGAAGCCGCGCTAGGCGCGAGACCAGACAACGCGGCCTGGGTTGACATGCCGGAGTGGATGGTTGATCCTGCCGGGGATCCAACCCACGGCGGCCCTCGTGGGCTTGGCCCCAGGAGAGCGATCTCCCCCAAAGCAAGCCTGATTTCCTTGCGGAGTACCTTCCGAATGAACCCCACACGTCTTGGCTATCCGCTTTTTCTGTCCCTCCTAGGCGCCACCCTCGTGCTCCTCCTGCTCGGCGTCCAGGCGGCGGTGTCTCAGCACCAGGTCGAGCAGAAGATTCCGACTGCCGCAACGAGATCCGGCCAGACCCAGCACCTGACGTCACCGGATCAGGTCCCCGAGGGCCTGGCCGGGTCCGATTGGCAGAGCATCCAAGCCGCGTACGAGGCGGGGCGCCATGCCTTCCGACCTTTGGCGGGCGAGAGCGGGAAATGGCGCGCGCGCAATCCAGGGCAAGGTTTCACGACCACGTTCGACAAGGGCGGATTTCTCGCCCGGCCCGAGGGCGGCGGCTGGGAGTGGGGTCTGGAGTTGAAGAGCTACGGCTTCGGCGATGAGCTGAAACAGGTGGAGCGCGCTTCCGCGGTTGAACAGGAGGGGCAGCGTCTCACTTACACTCGCGACGCCTCGTTGCAGGAGTGGTTCTTGAACGACCAAAGGGGGTTGGAGCACGGTTTCACGGTTCTGGAGCGGCCGCAAGCGGCGTCTTCAGAGAGACACGGGTTACCACTGGAGTTGACTCTCGGGGTGCGCGGCGGTCTGCGTCCGCAACTCACCGCCGATGCGCAGGGTGTGGACTTCAAAGATGCCTCGGGAGCCACCGCGATCACGTACTCCGGGCTCAAGGTATGGGACAAGGACGGCAAGACGTTGCCTTCGCGCTTCGAGGCCGGGACAGAGGGCCACGGGGCCGCCACGTTCCGCATCAGCGTGGACGAGCGGGGCGCCCACTACCCGCTCTTCATAGATCCTCTGGCCCAGCAGGCGTATCTCAAGGCCAGCAACACCGG
>JAYUUU010000302.1:0-9499 GCA_043754395.1 Vicinamibacteria bacterium | reverse complement strand
GAAAGGTAGAGGGGGATGAGCGGGTAGAGCATCTCGCTCGAACTGTCGTTCACGAGACTGATAAGCCCGATCAGCCATACCGTCCGCGGGAGAGCCAGCGCCGACTTGACCAGCCCGCCGTCGCGCATCGCATTCATGGAGAAGAACATGGTACCCGAGACACCGGAGCGGTACGATCACGGCGATGCTCAGCCTGCTGCGGGATCTGGTCGCTCACAAAGGGCACGCCGATGCGGCGGTGCTCGAAGCCGTCGGGGGAACCGAGCCATCGGCGAGCGACCAGCAAATCCTCGATCTTCTGCATCACATCCTCATCGCGAATCGCTTCTGGATCTGCGCGGTGCGCCGCGTGCCCTTCATCGGCGTCGGCGATGCCGGCGGCGCACGCGACCTGATGTCGCTTCGGGAGATCTTCAAAGCGACGCACGAAGAAGAGATGACCTGGCTCGGGCTGGCCACCGAAGAGAACTGCGCGGCCAGGCTCAACGATCCGTTGATTCCGGGGGGCGGGTGCTCGGTGGGCGAAGCCCTCACCCAGGTGTGCATGCACTCTCACGCTCACCGCATTCAGATCGCGAAGCTCTTACGCCAACATGGTGTGGTCCCGCCGCAAACCGACTTCATTCTGTGGCTGAGCGAACGCCGGCCGCCCGAGTGGGGCCAACTGAAGGAGTAAGAAAATGCGTTTCCTGATCGTGATCGTGTTCGTGCTCGCGGTCACCGCGGGTTGCGCACGTCGGAATGGCCGAGCAACCTGACCACCGCGCAGTTCGCGGAGGAAGCCGCGCTCTTCATGACCTACGATCGTGCGCGCCTTCTCGCGAACCCCGACTGGAGTGCTTACGCCGAGTTGCCAAGCGGCTATTCCGCCTGACTGTTCCGCGCCTACGTTCGTCCGCCCGGCTTCACCGGACCGTCAGAAGGCCGCGCCAAAGGCCGCGCTCAGAATGAGGGTGGGCGCCTTGATCGAGGACATCGGCTTGACCACGCGCCGCAGCAAGAGGCCGGGGAGAAGGAGGATGCCGCCCAGGAGGACGAACCAGCCGACATAGCTGACGAGGAGGAGGGCGGCCGGCATGGCGGGCAAGTCTCATGCCTGGTGCTCTCGAAGGCAAGAGCACGAACCGCCTAGAGGTCCCGCGCGACCCTCGACGACTTAGACGCGCCCGCCCTGGAGCATCTGGACGTAGTTCGCGCGCTCGTAAGCCACGGGGTCGGGACAGCGCTTGAGGCTCATGTTGCCTCGCATCTTCTCGAGCGAGTCCCACTCGAACTCCGCCATCCAGTCCTTCATCTCGCGAAGGATCATGGCGAGGTGCTCGGGGCCGTGCTTGAGGAGCACCGAAACCATCTGCACCGCGTGGGCTCCCGCCATCACGCTCTTGATCGCGTCGCGGCCGCTGTGGACACCCCCGCTCACCGCGAGCGACGCGCGGAGCTGGCCCGAGAGGGCGCCGAGCCAACGAAGGCGAAGCGGAAGCTCTCGGCGGTCGGAGAGGTTCAGGCTGCGGTTCAGTTCGAGAGTCTCGGGGTCGATGTCGGGCTGGTAGAAGCGATTGAAGAGGACCAACCCATCCGCACCCGCGCGATCGATTTGCCCCGCGAACTGCGCGAGCGAGGAATAGAAGGGCGAGAGCTTGACCGCGAGAGGGATGCGAATGGAGCGACGGATCTCGCGCACGACGTTCACCGCCTCGTGCTCGAGTTCCTGTCCGGTGAGGTAGTGGTCGAAGGCGAGGCGATACAGGTTCAGCTCCAGCGCGTCGGCGCCCGCGGCCTCGATCATCGGCGGGAAGTTGAGCCATCCGCCCGGGGTCGTGCCGTTGAGCGAAGCAATCACGGGAATATTCACCGCGACCTTCACCCTGCGGAGGTGCTCGAGGTACTCATCGGGCCCGAAGATGAATGTCTGCGGGGTTGGGAAGTATGTAAGCGCCTCCGCGAACGACTCCTCATGCATCTCCGTGTTTCGGGTGAAAGCCGCCTGCTCACGGATGATCTGCTCCTCAAAGAGAGAGCGAAGGACGATAGCCGCAGCCCCCGCATCCTCGAGACGCCTCACGGTGTCCAGGTGATCGGCTAAGGGTGAGGCGCCCGCGATCAGGGGGTGCGGAAGATCGAGACCGAGGTAGCGGACGGAGAGATTCACCGGGCACCCCCTGGTTCGGCCGCGGCCGCGGTCTCGAAGAGCGGAACCGTGATCCCGGCGAGCTGCTGATACACGGCATACCGTTGCCGCATCACCCTGTCGGCGCTCTTGAGCAGCCTGGCGTAGCGGGCCGGGTCGGCCTGCTCCACCACGCGGAAGCGGCCCTCGTTGCGCATGTACTCGGCGAGCGGTGTCTTCGGCGCTCCCGAATCGAGATGAAGTGGAGGCTCGCCACGAGAGACACGCCTCGGGTCGTAGCGATAGAGAGGCCAGACTCCTGAACTCATAGCGAGCTTCTGCTGGTCGACTCCTTGCACCATGTCATAGCCGTGGGCAATGCAGTGGCTGTAGGCGATCACGAGCGAGGGGCCGGGGTAAGCCTCTGCCTCCTGCAAAGCCTGAATCGTCTGCGCCATCTTCGCTCCAAACGCGATCCGCGCGACGTAGACGTGGCCGTAACTCATGGCGAGAAGACCCAGATCCTTCTTCGGTGTCTCCTTCCCCGCTTCCGCGAACTTGGCCGAGGCGCCGAGTGGCGTCGCCTTCGACTGCTGGCCTCCGGTGTTCGAGTAGACCTCGGTGTCGAGGACGAGGATGTTGATGTTCCGGTTGGTCGCGAGAACGTGGTCGAGGCCGCCGAAGCCGATGTCATAGGCCCAGCCATCGCCTCCCACCAGCCACACGCTCTTCTTCACCAGATAGTCGGCGAGGGTTTCGAGCCTGCGCGCGATGGGGCCCTTGAGGCCGGTGAGGCGCGACATCAGTTCGCGCACCCGCGCCCGCTGGAGAGAGATTTCGGCATCGGTGTCCTGAGCGGCGTCGATGAGTTCGGCCACCAGCGGATCGCCGATCTCCCCACGGAGGGTCTGCAGCGCCTGAATCGCGTGGGAGCGATGCGCGTCGACCCCGAGCCTCATGCCGAGGCCGAACTCCGCGTTGTCCTCGAACAACGAGTTCGCCCACGCGGGACCGCGCCCCTCCTTGTTGACGGCGTACGGCGTGGTCGGCAGATTCGCTCCGTAGATCGACGAACAACCGGTGGCGTTCGCGATCAGGGCCCGATCGCCGAAGAGTTGGGTGAGAACCTTGATGTAGGGCGTTTCACCGCACCCGGCACACGCCCCCGAGTACTCGAACAGCGGCTGGAGGAACTGGGACGTCTTGAGGTCGACCTTGCCGAGGGCCGCGCGGTCCGCCTCGGGCAGGTCGAGGAAGAAGGCGTAGTTCGCCCGTTCAGAATCTCGCAGTGGACGCTGGGGGACCATGTCGATCGCCTTGTGCCGCGGATTCGTCTTTTCCTTCGCGGGACAGATGTGGACGCACAGGCCGCAGCCGGTGCAATCCTCGGGAGCCACCTGAAGGGTGTATTTCAGCCCGGGCATCTCCTTCGACTTGAAATCGTCGGACTTAAAGGTCGCGGGAGCATTTGCAAGAGCCTCCGGCGCGTAAAGCTTCGCGCGGATCGCGGCATGCGGACAGACAAGGGCGCACTGGTTGCATTGGATGCAGACCTTCTGATCCCACTCCGGAATCTCGATCGCGAGGTTGCGCTTCTCCCATTGCGAGGTCGCCATCGGCCAGTTGCCGTCTGGAGGGAAAGCGCTCACCGGCAGCAAATCGCCCTTCCCCGCCATCATCATCGCGGTGACCCGCTTCACGAAGTCGGGAGCTGCATCCGAGACGATGGGCGGCCGGCCGCGCTTCGCGCTGATTCCAACCGGTGTCGGGACCTCGTAGAGATGAGCGAGGGTTTCGTCGACGGCCGCGAAGTTCCGCTGCACCACCACGTCGCCGCGCTTGCCATAGGTTTTCTCAATCGCGCCTTTGATCTTCGAGATCGCCTCTTCACGAGGCAGCACTCCGGAGAGAGCGAAGAAACAGACCTGCATGACAGTGTTGATCCGCCCGCCCATGGCGGCATCCTTCGCGACCTGGTAAGCGTCGATGACAAAGAAGCGGAGCTTCTTCTTGAAGATGACCTCCTGCACCTCGCGCGGCAGCCGGTCCCACACCTCGGTCGGGCCGTAGGGCGAGTTCAAAAGGAAGACCGCACCCGGGGCCGCCCGTTCGAGCACGTCCACCTTGTCGACGAACTCGAACTGGTGGCACGCGACGAAGTCCGCCTGCTTGATGAGATACGCCGAGCGGATGGGCCGCGGCCCGAAGCGCAGGTGGGACACCGTCGTCGCCCCGGACTTCTTCGAGTCGTAGACGAAGTAGCCCTGGGTGAAGAAGGGCGTTTCCTCGCCGATGATCTTGATCGAGTTCTTGTTAGCCCCCACGGTGCCGTCCGCGCCCAGGCCATAGAACACCGCGCGCTTCACGTCTTTGGGCTCGATATCGAGATCCATTTCCCAGGGCAGGGACTGGTGGGTCACGTCGTCGTTGATACCGACTGAGAAGTGATTTCGCGGTTTGTCCTGGGCGAGGTTGCCGAACACCGCCATCACCATCGGCGGGTCGAACTCCTTCGACGAGAGGCCGTAGCGGCCTCCGACCACCTTGGGTCGTTCGGCGAACTTCGACAGACCATCGTCTTCGGCCTCGCGCAGCGCAGCGAGAACTTCGAGATAAAGGGGCTCGCCCACCGCACCCGGTTCCTTCGTCCGGTCGAGCACGGCGAGGGAACGCACGCTTCGGGGCAAGGCAGCGATGAAGGCCGCGGTCGAGAAGGGATGGAAGAGGCGGACTTTGACCAGACCCACCTTCTCTCCACGCGCGACGAGCGCTTCGACGGTCTCCTCCGCGGTTTCCGCCCCCGAGCCCATGATCACGATGACCCGCTCGGCCTCCGAGTGACCGGCGTAGTCGAAGAGGTTGTAGGTTCGGCCGGTCAGAGCGCCGAAGTGTTCCATGGCCTCGCGCACGAAACCCGCACAGGCTGCGTGGAAGCCGTTTGAAGCCTCACGCGCCTGGAAGAAAGCGTCGGGGTTCTGCGCGGTGCCGCGAAGGACGGGGTGGTCTGGAGTCAGAGCGCGGCGGCGATGAGCCTGGATCGCGTCGTCATCGATCAGCATCTTGAGGTCGTCGTCCGAAAGCTCCTCGATCTTCGCCACTTCGTGCGAGGTGCGGAAGCCATCGAAGAAGTGCAGGAATGGGATCCGGCTGCGCAGCGTCGCCATGTGGGCGATCGCCGCGAGGTCTTGAGCCTCTTGCACCGAAGCGGATGAAAGGAGCGCGAAGCCCGTGGCCCGACAAGCCATGACGTCGGAGTGGTCCCCGAAGATAGACAGAGCGTGAGTGGCGATCGTGCGCGCGGCCACGTGCATGCAGAAGGGCGTCAACTCGCCCGCGATCTTGTACATGTTCGGGATCATGAGCAACAGACCCTGGGACGCGGTGAAGGTGGTCGCAAGCGATCCGGCCTGGAGCGCGCCGTGAACCGCGCCAGCAGCACCTCCCTCGGACTGCATCTCCATCACCGAGGGAACGGCGCCCCAGATGTTGGCTCGGCCATGGGCCGACCACGAGTCGGCGAGTTCGCCCATCGTCGAACTTGGTGTGATCGGGTAGATCGCGATCACTTCGCTGAGGCGATGCGCAACCGCTGCGGCCGCCTCGTTTCCATCGACGACAATTCTTCGTGGCTCGGACATTCTGTGCTTCCTCCGCCCTGCTTACCCTTCAAGCTGCGTGCCAGCCACGACCGGAGGCGCGTCATGTTTTCTCAACCGAAACACGGGAGTTAGCCCGACGCCTCAAGGGTCGCGCAAGCTCGCACGCCAAGCGCCACGCAGACTTTGCGGCGGGCTCAGCTCCTGCGGGAGCGCGCGCGGACGAGCGGCGTTCCGGATTCCGCCTGGTATTCCTTGAGCTTGTACTGAATCTTGCGCGGGCTGATCACGAGAATCTTCGCCGCGCGTGAGGTGCTCCCACCCACCGATTCAATGGTGCGGAGGATCGCTTCCTTCTCGATGGCGGCGAGGCTGCTGCCGGGAATCGAAATGCCGCTGGAGAGACCCGCATCCGCGGCTTCGAGCCTTCCGCCAAGCGTCGGGAAATGCGCCGGGATGAGCACGGGCTCCTCGGCGAGGACGACCGCGCGCTCGATCGCGTTTTCGAGCTGGCGCACGTTGCCCGGCCAGGGCTGACGGAGCAGCAGGGCCATCGCGTCGTCGGACAGGCTCCGCACTTCCTTGCCGTTTTGAAGCGAGAACTTCTTCAGGAAGTGTTGCGCCAGCACGGGCACATCCATCGTCCGCTCCCGAAGGGGCGGGATCTTGATCTCCACCACGTTCAAGCGATAGTAGAGATCCTCGCGGAAGGTTCCGTCCGCCACCTTGCGGGCGAGATCACGGTGAGTGGCGCACACGATCCGCACGTCCACCTTGAAGGTCTTGTTGCCGCCCACGCGCTCGAACTCTCGCTCTTCGAGGAAACGAAGAAGCTTCACCTGAACCGTGGGCGAGATGTCGCCGATCTCGTCGAGGAACAGCGTCCCGCCGTCGGCGACCTCGAACCTTCCCGCACGGGTGGCGATGGCGCCGGTGAACGAGCCCTTCTCGTGGCCGAACAGTTCGCTTTCGAGGAGCGTCTCCGGCAGCGAGGCGCAGGCCACCCTGATGAAAGGACGCGCGCGACGCGGACCGCTCTGGTGAAGGGCCTGCGCGAACAGCTCCTTCCCCGTACCGCTCTCGCCGAGGAGAAGGACCGAGGCGTTCGAGGGCGCGACCTGACGGATGGCCTTGAAAGCGCGAAGCATGTCCGGGCTTTCACCAAGAATGTTCTCGAACCGGTATTTGTCGGCCACACGTTCGCGGAGCTGCCGGGTCTCTTCGAGAAGTTGCTTCTTCTCGAGCGCCCGTTCCAGCACCACCTCGAGCTCCTCCACGTCGAGAGGTTTCGAGAGGTAGTCCTCGGCCCCGCTCTTCATCGCGCGGACCGCGTTTTTCACCGTGCCGTACGCGGTCATCAGGATGACCAGGGTCTGCGGCCGCTGTTGCTTCAGCTGGTTCAAAAGCTCGAGACCGTCCATTCCCGGCATACGGAGATCCGTGAGGACGATGTCGGCATCCGTCTGTTCGACCAGAGAGAGGCCGGAGGCGCCGTCGTGGGCGCTGGCGACGTCGTAGCCGTCTTCCTTCAGGAGTGTGCACAGCGCCGAGGCCGCGTTCACTTCGTCGTCGATAACCACGATGCGCGCCTTCGAGCTCATGGCCTAGGCCTCCACTTCTTTTTCCGGGAGGGGCAGGGTGATGTCGAACCGGGCCCCGCCGCTTTGGGTCGCCCCGGCGCTGATGGCGCCCCCGTGCTGCGCCACGATCTGACGAGCGATCGAGAGGCCCAGACCGGTTCCGCCCTGCTTGGTGGTGACGAAGAGCTGGAAGATATCGACGCCTTCGGGAATACCGGGGCCGTTGTCCTCGACGCTTAGAAGAACGTGGCCATCGCACTTGCGCACGGTCACTTTCACTTCCCCGCCTTCCTCCAGGGCCTCGATGCCGTTTCGCACCAGGTTGATGAGCACCTGTTTCATCTTCTCCGCGTCGATCGCAAGCGCCGGCAGGCCGGGCTCGAGGTCGGCGGTGAGACGCACACCGCCCTCCGCGGACTGCGGCTCGAGCAGGCGCAAGACATGTTCGATCACCCCGCCAAGCTCGGCCACTCCCTGCTGCACCCGGTCGGCGCGCGAGAACTGGAGGAAGTCGCCCGCGAGAGCGTCCAAACGGCTCACTTCCTCGCGGATGATCGCGATCAGCTCGCGGATCCCCATATCGGTCTCGAGCTTCGCGTTGCGGCGTTCGATGACCGAAAGCTGGAGGGCGATGGAGTTGAGCGGGTTGCGAATCTCGTGGGCGAGACCCGCGGCGAAGGTGCCGAGAAGCGCCATCTTCTCGCTCTCGATGATCCGCTCCTGCGCCGCCGCGAGTTCGCGATACGCGTTCCGGGCCTCTTCGTGGCGTTGCCTTTCGGCCTCGCCGCGGCGGGCCCGCTCGACCGCGAGGGCGATCTGGTGGCCGAGGGTCTCGAGAAAGCGAAGCTCTGAAGTGGTGAAGGTCGTCCCCGCGGGAGCGGCGACATTCATGACCCCTCGGCTGCCGCCCCGGAAACGCAAAGGCACGCTCGCATGGGCGGTGGCGGCGTTGGGACCGGACATGAGGTGCGGCATGCGCGGACACTGCGTGGTGTTTCTCGCCTGCATCGCGTGGCCGCTCCAGAAGACCTCGCGGCACAGGCAATCGGTGAGGCCGTTCTTTTTGACCTCTTCGAGGTAGGCCTCGGAAATGCCGCGGGCCGCGGCAAGGTGGAGCCTCTTTTCGCCGTCGTCACCCAAAAGAATCCACGCCGCGCTCACTCCCAGCTTCTCGCGCACCTTATCGAGGGCGATCTCGAAAACGGACTGAACACTCTCGGTGCTGTGGATCTCCGAGGCGACTTCGGAGAGGACGACCAGCTCGCGTTCCTGCCGGGCGACCCGTTCGGACAACTCGCGGACGCGCACCTCGTAAGCGCCGTTCAGGCGATCCTGCTCATCCATTTCGGATGGATCGTAACAGCGGGGAGAGCGGGGGCGCATTTGTTCCCTCCTTACCAGGCTGCAACGCCGATGCCATGCAGTAAACCTGCGGATCCGAGCGAGATAGCTCACCGGGGCGCAACAAATGCGCCGCGTCCGTCTCGCGCCGCATATCGTTCGCGGCTCCGAAACCGCTGGCTCCAAGGTCGCGGGATTGAACTCCTGTACTCTCGTCCCATGCAAAACCCAGTCGCCGCCGTCTTCATTGCCTGCCTTGGAGCTTCGCTCGCCGCGGCCCAGACCGGCCCTAACGACGCCCGGGCCCGCGAGATCTTCAAGCAACTCATCGAGATCAACACAACCGACACACCACAGGGGAACGTGACTACCGCGGCCGAAGCGATGGCCGCGCGCCTCAAAGCCGCGGGTTTTCCAAGCGCCGACGTTCAGGTGCTCGGGCCCGATCCACGAAAGGGCAACCTCGTGGCTCGGCTGCGCGGGACGGGCGCCCGGAAGCCCCTTCTCCTCCTCGCTCACATCGATGTCGTCGAGGCGAAACGGGAGGACTGGAGCTTCGACCCCTTCACCTTCCTCGAGAAGGACGGCTACTTCTATGGGCGCGGGACATCGGATGACAAGTCGATGGCCTCACACATCGTCGCCAATCTCATCCGGCTGAAGGAAGAGGGCTTCAAGCCCGAGCGCGACCTGATCGTGGCGCTCACCGCAGATGAAGAGAGCGGTGACTGGAACGGCGTCGCGTGGCTTCTGGCGAATCACCGCGCCCTGATCGATGCCGAGTTCGCGATAAACGAGGGAGGCGGCGGCAGTATGCGCAAGGGCAAGTACCTCACGAATGAGATCCAGGCGAGCGAGAAGGTGTACCAGGACTT
>JAYUUU010000301.1:0-2636 GCA_043754395.1 Vicinamibacteria bacterium | reverse complement strand
GCAGACGAGTCCTCGCTGCCCGCGGAGGTGCGCGACTTCGAGCCGCGACTCGCTCTCTTCGCGGAAGACGCCGATGACCTCTCCTCCTATCGCGCGATCGTGAGCGGGGCGAGCCCGCGTTTGACCCTGTCCGGGCTTCTCGCTTTCGAGGTCGGGCTCGGTCAGGCGGACCGGGTTGCCGAACTCATGCGGGCGAGCGGCTTCGTCTCGATCGAAACCGCCAACGACCTTGCTCAAATTCCTCGGGTTCTCATCGGCCGCAAAGCGTGATGAACATTCCGGTCTTCCGGAGGTCGCTGTTGCACTGGTTCGCCCGCGCGAAACGTCCTATGCCCTGGCGAAAGACGCGGGACGCTTACGCAATCTGGGTGTCGGAAATGATGCTTCAGCAGACGACCGTGGCGACCGTCATCCCGTACTACGAGCGTTTCATGGACCGCTTCCCGAATGTGATGGCCCTCGCCGCTTCCGATGAGGACGCCGTCTTATCTCTCTGGTCGGGCCTTGGTTACTACTCACGCGCCCGGAATCTTCGCGCGGCCGCCCGCGTCATCGTTGACAAGCACGATGGCCGCTTTCCGCGCACGCTCGACGAAGCGCTGACCCTGCCAGGCGTTGGTCCCTACACTGCGGCGGCCGTGACCTCTATGGCTTATGCCAACCCCGCCGCGGTCGTGGACGGGAACGTACGACGCGTCCTGTCTCGACTTCACGCGCGTCGCGCCCTGTGCGATCGAACATCTTGGGAACGCGCCCAGGAGTTGCTGGCGCCCAGGTCGCCCGGCGCCTGGAACGAGGCCATGATGGAGCTCGGCGCCACCATCTGCACGCCTCGTAAACCCGCGTGCGCCCGTTGCCCCGTCGCCGCTCACTGCCTGGGACGTGAGCGCCCTGAGTTCTGGAGCGAAGGAAAGCCCCGGCGCGAGGTAGTGGCCATCCGGGTTCAGATGGCCCTCGTCCTACGGGCGGGGCGGATCCTGCTCACGCGCAACCCGCCGGGCGACCTCATGGGTGGCCTGTACGAACTGCCTCACTCGGGCATGCCGCGCAAATCACAGCCGCAGGCCGCGATCGTGGAGCGCTACCGAGGCGTGATCCGGTTCGAACCGCGGCCCCTCGTCACGGTGCGTCACGCCGTCACGCATCACCGCATCGCGGCCTCGATCCTTAAGGGCAAGCTCGAAGGGAAACGCCCTCCCCTCGGACTCACGTTCCATCCCATGTCAGAGGTCTTGTCCTTGCCCTTGGGCGGTCTCACGCGGAAGGCTCTCCGCGCGGTTCAACTGACCCTCTGCTAGAAGCGGTCCGGCCGGGCCGCGAGCAGAAAGCCCCCCATCGAGTCGAAGTAGTCGGTCACTTTGCGGACATCGGTCTGGTTGAAATCCGGCCCGGCCTCGGCCAGGTTGTCGCCCTTCTTACTCACCTGGGCGACTCCGATCACCTGGCCATCAGCGACGATCGGCACCGTGACCATCTTCATGATCGGCATCACCTTCTCCGTCACCTTCACGCTCTCGAAAAACGCCACGTGCCGAACCAGCGGGACGTTGTTGTTCGCCTCGCCGGCCTTTCGGGTGAACACCGTGACCGCGATGGAGTCTCGCTTCGTGGTCGGAATGGTTCCCAGATCGCAGAGTTTCCGCGGGGCCACGAAACGCAGATACTTGCCGTCGGTGCCGACGATGAGTATGCCGATCTCGTCTACCTGACGGCCAAGCGCCTCGGAGGCGCCGCGGGCCACGAGGTCGGCGACATCGAGGAAGAAATCCTTTGGATCCCGCGCCTTGTCGCGGGTAGCCAGCATGTTCGCCAGGCGGGTATCAATATCGTTCATCAGAGCTTGGACCACACCGTGAAGGACACGACGAGGGGCGAAAAGCATAGCATCGGCTTCATGAGGTCTGAGCTTTCCATGGACCCGTCAAGACGCCTGGTATGGCTGTGGATCGGCGGCATTTTTCTTGTGGCGAGCGTGGTCCGGATGGCCCTCGTGCTGGCCTTCCCAACCATTCACGGCGGCGATGCGGCCGCGCGACTTGCGAACGCGGACAGCCTTGTCCTTGGTTACCAGCTTCCCCTGCCCCAGGGATTCGTCTGGCTCGGTAAAGCACTCTCCGACGATCCCGTGCTGGTGCGTCTTCTCTTCTGCCTTTGGGGTGGGGTCCTGGTGAGCGGCCTCGCCGCTTTGCTCAGCCTCCAAACGGCGCCTCGAGCCGCCTGGTTCGCGGGACTCCTCCTCGCGTTCGATCCATTTCTCGCGCACTATTCGATCGTTCCCTACCAGGAGCCCGTCGCGTACGGCCTTCTGGTCTGGGCCTTCTACCTTGGACTCTCGAACCGCCTGATCGCGGGAGGGCTGCTGATGGCCGGCGCCTGTCTCTCTCGCTTCGAGTGCTGGCTTTTCCTCCCCATCTTTTTCTTCGCCACCTCTTCACGCGCCGCCACCCTGCTCGGCGTGCTTCCGGTGGCCGGCTGGACCTTGTGGTGGAAGGGTCTCGCTCCCGCTGGCCTTTACGTTCTCGATCTCGACGCGCGTGGCGGACGACTCTCGCGGGTGGCTTTTCTTGGTCGAAAGTTTGTCGAGTACGAAACGTGGTTCATTGCGGTTCTGGCGATCGTCGGCCTGCTGCTGGCGG
>JAYUUU010000300.1:0-3135 GCA_043754395.1 Vicinamibacteria bacterium | reverse complement strand
GCGGAGGTAGATCCGATTCCCCACGATCGCGGGCGTAGCGTAGATCTCCTCGTCCATCTTGTTCAGAGACAGGACTTCCTGTTCACCGCCGGCCTTGAGAACAGCCACGATTCCCGAACGGCTCGCGATGTAGACCTTGCCGTCTGCCGCGACCGGGGACGCGTAGTAGCTGTCCACCGCGCCGCGTAGGCGCGCCTGTTTGAGCACGGCGCCGGTCTTCGGATTGAACGTGGTGAGGATGCCACCGTCGTTGATCATGTACAGCACATCCTGATACACGACGACGGTCGGCAGTTGCGGGACGGAACGCTGGTATTTCCAGACGAGGCCTTTCGTGGTCATGTCGCCTTCGCCGTCGGCGCGGAACGCCAGCAGGCCGTTCTCCGAGGCAGCGTTCGCCATGTACATCCGCCATTCCGCGGCGTCGATCTGCGCGTTGGAGTTGAGGTCGATGAAGAAGAACATGTCCTTCGTCTCTTTGTCGGGGATCTCGGCGGCGGAGAGAAGTGAGTTCTTGTCGGCGTCGAGTTTCGCGACCAGCTCGTCGAAGGGTGGCACCTTCATTTGCGCGCCCGGGTCGTTCTGCGGCGTGTTGAAACCCGAGATGAAGACGGTGTCTCCGAGGAGGACCGGGCCCGACTTCATCTCACCGGGAAGCGAGTTCACCCACCAGACGCTCCGGCCGTCTTTCGGTGAATAAGCGTCCATGCGCAGGGAGCCGGGGGCGAGGATCACCGGCTCGGAAGCTCCTTTGGCCTGATAAAGGACCGGCGTGGAGTGGCCGCTGATCGCCTCGGGCCGAGGCTTACGCCAGATTTCGCGACCGCTCTTGGCGTCGAAGGCCGCGATGTAGGACTCGCTCGACTGATCGCAGACGAGGATCACTTTGTCGCCAACGAGCATCGGGGAGGCGCCCATGCCATAGATGTTGTTGAAGGGGCCGAGCGGTGTCTTCCAGCGTTCCTTGCCGTTGATGTCATAGGAGAGGAGCCCGTAGTCGGGGAAGAAGATGAAGACGCTCTTGCCGTCGGCAACCGCGGAGGGCGATGCCGGACCGTTACGGCGATCCAGTTTCTCCTTCCGGCTTCGTGGACTCTCTCGCCGCCATTTCTCCGCCCCGGTCTTGAGATCCAAGGCGATGGTGAAGAGCTTGTCGTTCTCCGAGGCGGTGACGAAGATCTGACCGCCGCTGATGATCGGCGACGAGTAGCCCGCGGGCAGCGGGGTCTTCCAGATCACGTTCTTCGCCGGGCCGAATTCGGCGGGCAGGCCTTTGACGTCGGCGGTGCCGAGACCGTTCGGTCCGCGAAAGCGGGACCAGTCGTTCGTGTCGGCGGGGCCGGCGGCGAGGAGGGCGATGAGAGTCAGGGAGAGCATGGTGTCTGAGATTACTCCCGCTTCAGGCCGCGGATCATGCGATTGCCTCGTGCCTGTAAAGTCCAAAGCGATGAACGACGCCAGTAGGTCTCTTTCGCACTACGTTCGCTCGATCGCGCCGATCTTTCTTGCGGGCACGATGTTCGCCTCGTGCGCAACATCCCCCAAACCCGCACCATCGCCGGCTCAAGGACCGAAAGCAGGTGCAACTCCCGTGGCCACGCCTTCACCCTCGCCGCTTCCTGCCCTCGTGCCTCTGCCGTTCGAGATCCGCTTCCCCGATGCCCCCGGCGTCTCCGTCTCGCCTGCCACCACGATCTTCATTCAGTCGACCGACCCCACGGCGCGTTTCGTCGCGGAGTTCCTCGCGGGCCTTCTGACCACGGTTGGGCCCGTCGGGCCTTCGGTCGTCCAGATGGGGTCAGCGATCCCCGAAGGCAGCATCGTGCTTTCGCTCGACCCCACGGTTTCCGCGAACCCTGAGGCCTACGAACTGGATGTGACCGTCGCGCGCGCGACACTGCGGGCCCGTACCGCGGCCGGACTCTTCTACGGAGTTCAGAGTCTCCGGCAGATTCTTCCGGCGGTTCTTGAACACGATGCGGCGAGGCCGCGCCCCATCGTGATACCCGCGGTCCAGATCAAGGATGCGCCCCGATTCGGATGGCGCGGGGCCATGCTCGATGTGGCGCGGCACTTCTTCGGCGTGGATGACATCAAGCGTTACATCGATCTGATGGCGCTTCACAAACTGAACCGACTTCATTTGCATCTCTCCGACGATCAGGGCTGGCGGATCGAAATCAAGAGCTGGCCGAATCTCACCGCCGCGGGCGCGCGCACAGAGGTCGGGGGAACGGTGGGCGGCTTCTACACCCAGGACGACTACAAGGAAATCGTCTCTTACGCCCGGGAACGTTTCGTCGAGGTGGTGCCCGAGATCGACATGCCCGGGCACACCAACGCGGCCCTCGCGTCTTACCCCGAACTCAACTGCGACGGTGTGGCTCCACCGCACTACACCGACATCAAGGTGGGTTTCTCCAGCCTCTGTGTTGCTTCCGAGGTGACGTACCGCTTCGTGGAGGATGTGGTTCGGGAAATCGGAAGTCTGTCGCCGAGCCCGTTCTTCCACATCGGCGGCGACGAGGTGAAGAAGCTCACTCCCGTCGAGTACGCGCAATTCATCGTGAGGGTGAGTGAGATCGTGCGGCGGCAGGGCAAGCGCGTGATCGGCTGGGACGAGGTCGCGTTCGTAGACGTGCAGCCGCCTCCGGTGATTCAACACTGGCGCCCGGGGACCGGCCTCTCAGCCGCGGTCGGGAAAGGCGCGACCCTCATCATGTCGCCCGCGAATCGCGCCTATCTCGACATGCAGTACGACAAGAGCACCTACCTTGGTCTTTTCTGGGCGGGCCGCATCGAAGTGCGCGACTCTTATGCGTGGGATCCCGCGACGCTGATGGAGGGGGTGGGTGAGGGCGCGATCCTCGGCGTCGAGGCGCCGCTGTGGACCGAGACCCTGGCTACGATCCGCGAAGTGGAGTCGTTGGCTTTCCCGCGCCTCGCCGCACTCGCCGAGGTCGGATGGACGTCACAGTCCCGGCGCGACTGGGAAGACTTTCGGATCAGGCTCGGCGCCCAGGGCCCGCGCTGGCAGGCCATGGGACTCAATTTCTATCGTTCGCCTCAGATCCCCTGGCGATAAACGTCAATGCGTGGGTTCGTCGGTTTCGTCCGGGTCTTCGGCTTCGAGGG
>JAYUUU010000299.1:0-11841 GCA_043754395.1 Vicinamibacteria bacterium | reverse complement strand
GATCCGCGCGAACTCTTGATCCAGCGGCTGCTCGAGTTCGAGCGCTACAAACAGGCTGCGGGCGTTCTTCGCCAGCAGTACGAAATCCGCACCGCCACCTGGATCCGGCCCGACGAAGTGGTTCCGAAGTTCAAAGACGATGCCGGCGAGGAGATGCTCGAAGCGGGTCTTTTCGACCTCGTGTCCGCGTTCAAGGAGCTGCTTGACCGCCGGAAGCTCCTCGTCCAGCATGAGATCGAGGGGGAAGGCCGGACCCTTGACCAGGCCATCGCCGACCTGCTCGGCATGATCAAGGTGGGCGAGTCGCTCGAGTTCATGACCATCTTCGAGAACCTCAACACCAAGGCCGAGATGATCCTGATATTCATCGCCCTGCTTGAGCTCGTCCGGCTCAAGCGGGTGAAGGTCTACCAGCGTTCCACCTTCGAGGCGATCCGGCTATTCCGGCCGATCGGCCCGGTGGACGATGCTCCCGTATTCACCACCACCTTTTCCTGAGAGATCCGAAGAAGAGTCCAATGTCAGAAGACGAAATCAAGGCGGCCGAGGCAGTGGGGGAGCACCGCGGGGAGCCAGACCCAGGCGCCATTTCTCCCGAGGCCATTCTCGACGACGCCATTCCCGCAGAACTGCATCCAAAGCCCGAAGAGATCCGCGCCATCGTCGAGGCGCTGACCTTCGTGTCTAGGGAACCGGTCACCATGAAGGAACTCGCCCGCATGTTCAAGGGTGTCGACAAGGCGGTGATCGAGGCGCAGATCGAGGTGCTGAAGGCGCTCTACGCCGCCGACAATCGCGGCCTTCAGTTCATCGAGGTGGCAGGCGGGTACCAGATTACGTCGCGTCCGGAGCACAACGAATGGGTACGGGAGTTGCTCGATCCGAAGTCGCCCGCGCGCCTTTCGACTCAGGCGCTCGAAACCCTCGCGGTCATCGCCTACAAGCAACCAGCGACGCTGCCCGAGATCATTGAATTGCGCGGCATCAAGTCGGGCGGTGTGGTGAAGACGCTGCTCGAACGCCGCCTGATCAAGATCGTCGGACGGAAGGAAGTGGTCGGCCGCCCGCTGCTCTACGGCACGACCAAGGAGTTCCTGCTGCAGTTTGGCCTCAAGGATCTCGAGGATTTGCCGAAGATCGAGGACTTCGCGGAGATCCTCGGCGAGGACGTCGACGTGGTCGGCCTGAAGCGCGCCCTCGATACGCCAGCACCTATTGAAGTCCCGCTCTTCGACGCGGATCCTCCGGATCCGGCGCAGCGCGACCTGCCGTTCGACTCGACGCTCGAAGCCGCCGACATCACGGAGGCCGCGGCTCGGGCGAAGGCGGATGCCGATTCGGGAACCGACGCGAACACCGACGACGCAACCCAAAGCGACGATTCACCCCTAGACAAGTCGGACGCATGACTTCCGCAAAGGCAAGACCATGATGGAACGGCTCCAGAAAATCCTCTCCCGCGCCGGTGTCGCCTCACGCCGCGCCGCCGAGGAACTCATCGCCCAGGGCCGCGTGAGCGTCAACGGCGTCACCGTTCTGGAACTCGGCACGAAGGCCGATATCTCGGTCGACTCGATCAAGGTGGACGACCGGCGCATCCGTCCTACGGTCGAGAACGTATATCTCCTCCTCAACAAACCCAAGGGCGTGGTTTCAACCCGCCACGATCCGGAAGGCCGCCCCACCGTGATGGATCTGGTCCCGAAGTTCCCGGGCCTTTATCCGGTCGGCCGGCTCGACTATGCGACCGAGGGCCTGATCCTCCTCACCAATGACGGAGCGTTCGCCGAGCGCGTGGCGCATCCGCGCTACGAGGTCGAGCGGCGTTATCACGCCAAGGTCAAGGGCACGCCCACGGTCGAGACACTGGCGCGCGCGCGTCGGGGTCTGGTCATCGAAGGCGAGAGGCTGGCGCTTGACGGGGCTCGTGTCATCGAAGCGGCGGAGAACTCTTGGGTGGAAGTGCGGCTTCACGAAGGCAAGCATCACGAAGTGCGCCGCCTGCTTCAGGCCCTCGGGCATCCGGTCGAGAAACTGAAACGCGTCGGGCTCGGCATGCTCACGTCGATGGGTCTCAACGTGGGGGAGTTCCGCGGCCTCACTCCGCGCGAGGTCGCCTCGTTCATGCGCGGCCGAGGCAACACGCGCTCGGACAAGTACGCGGAGATCAAGGCCCCGTTTCGCCCCCGCAAAGGTGCACGCAAGGAAGCAGGTGTTGTCGCCACCCCTGCAGCGCCGCCAGCCAGGTCCACGGCCCCTCGTCCGCGTCCATTCGATGACGCCGCGCGTTTCCCACCCCGCACCTCCGCGTCCGGTCGTTCCCAGCGAACGGAGCCCCTGCCAGGCTCGGAGATACCCACGTCACCCCCGCGCAGGCGGGGGCCTAGCGCGACAAACCGTTTCCGACCGCGAAATACGCGGAGTTGACGCTCCGTTGAATTCCGCACAATGAGCGACCCCACCAAGGGCCTCGTCATCGCCATCGATGGCCCCTCTGGCGCCGGAAAATCCACGATTGGCCGCGCCCTCGCCCAAGCCCTTTCCTATACCTACCTCGACACCGGCGCCATGTACCGCGCCGTCGCGGTCCGAGCGCTCGAGAAGGGCATCGCGATCGACGACGAGGTAGCACTCGCCGCCGCCGCATCCACCGCCCGGATCACCTTCGATGAGACCGGCGAACGTGTTCTGCTCGATGGACTCGATGTGACCGACGAAATAAGGACGCGCGAGGCCACGAAGATGGCCTCGGCGGTGGCGAAGATCGGAGCGGTGCGCCGTGAACTGGTCCGCCAGCAGCAGGAACTCGGCCGGGACGGCGGCGTCGTCCTCGACGGCCGCGACATCGGCAGCGTAGTGTTTCCGAATGCCGAGGTGAAGTTCTACCTCGACGCCGCTCCTGAAAAGCGAGCGAAAAGGCGCTTCGACGAAAGCCAGGGCCAGGAGGCCTCATACGAAGCGATCCTCGAGGACATCCGCGCGCGAGACCATCAGGACATGACCCGGGAAGACTCGCCTCTGGTCCGGACCGAGGACGCCGTCTATCTCGATACCACGGAGATGACTCCGGAAGAGGTGACCGCTCACCTTCTGAGCGTGGCCCGGGGTCGGATCAGGGTAATCTCTCAGCCTTGACCTCGTCCCCCAAACCCCGAATCGGATTCGCCGGCCTGGGCCTCATGGGCCAGCGCATGGCCCCTCATTTCCTCGAAAAGGGTTACGCGCTAACCGTCTGGAATCGCACGGCCTCCAAGGGCGAACCCCTGCGCGCGCTTGGCGCCTCCATCGCGCCATCTCCCAGGGCTCTCGCCGAGGCGAGCGACGTGGTCTTCGCGTGCATCGCCGATCCACCCGCGGTCGAGCGCCTCGTCTTCGCGGAGGATGGCCTCATCCACGGCGTTGGCAAGGGGTTCCGCTACATCGAAACCTCCACGATCACTCCGGAACTAACCAGGCGCATCGACCAGGCACTTCAAGCCAAAGGCGCCGCGATGCTCGAGGCCCCGGTCACCGGGTCCAAAAACGGCGCGCAAAACGCCGCACTCCTACTCATGACGGGCGGTTCGCGTGAAATCCACGACGAATTGCTGCCGCTCCTGCAGGTGATCGGCAGCAAAGCGATCTACTGCGGCCCCATGGGCGCTGCTTCCTTCGTGAAGCTCCTCGGGAACACCTACATCTCGTTCATGCTCGAAGCCCTCGCGGAAACCTCGGTTCTCGCGACCAAGGCCCAAATCCCGCTCGAGACTGTTCTCGAAGTGGTGATGGCCTCGGGCTTCGCCTCGCCGTACTACACATTCAAAGGCGGCGCGCTCCTCAAGCGCGACTTCGACCAGCATTTTTCGATCGATCTTCTCGTCAAGGACCAGAACCTGATGCTCCAGGAGGCGAAATCACTCGGCGCCTCCATGCCCGGCCTCGTCGCTATACGCGACGTGTGCCAGCAGGCGCGCGACCAGGGACACGGCCAGGACGACATCATCGGTGTCGCAAAAGTGCTGGAGCGCGCCGCGGGAATTCAGTAGTTCCGTGCGGGCAGTGGCGATCATCGTCGCGGCGGGCCAGGGCGTACGTCTGGGCGGCGACACGCCGAAGGCCTTTATCGACCTTGGCGGCAAGTCTTTGCTGCGCCGCAGCGCCGAAGCGCTCGCCGCCTGCCCCGAGGTGAGCGCCCTCATCGTGGTCGCGCCGAAGGATCTCCAGAAGGCGGCCCGCGCTGAAGCCGTGGCGACTGGAAAGCTTCGTGCGGTGGTGGCCGGAGGCGTCACGCGTCAGGCCTCGGTGCAAGCGGGCCTCAAGCGCACCACGGCGCGCGACCGCATCGTTCTTGTCCATGACGCGGCTCGTCCCTTTGCGGATGGAGCCTTGATGGCACGCGTGATCGATGGCGCGCGATCGCACGGGGCCGCGATCCCAGTGGCTCCGGTCGTCGACACCATCAAGAGGGTGAAGGCGGGCCGGATCGGCGCGACCGTGGACCGCGAGACTCTGGGCGCCGCTCAGACGCCCCAGGGCTTCAATCGCGCCGCTTTGCTCAAGGCCTACGCGAACGCCGCCCGGGCCGGCGTGGTTCTCACCGATGAAGCGATGGCCATGGAGCGGGAAGGCCTGCCCGTCTCGGCCGTCGCCGGTTCCGCCAGGAACTTCAAAGTCACGACTCCTGACGATCTGGAGCGCGCGCGACAGATGCTGACTCCAGCGCAAGGCGCTCTTCGCGTCGGTCATGGTTTCGACGCGCATCGGTTGGTCCCGAAACGACCGTTAATGCTCGGCGGCGTTCGCGTTCCCGCCACGGTCGGGCTCGAAGGCCATTCGGACGGCGACGTCCTGCTTCACGCCATCTGCGATGCGCTGCTGGGCGCCGGAGCCTTGGGCGAGATCGGGTCGCTCTTTCCCAGCAGCGACAAAAAGCTCAAGGGTGCTCCCTCCGCCACGTTCGTGGCCGAGGTGAAACGCCGCCTCGCTCTCTCTCGATTTTCAATTGTCAACGTCGACGCGACGCTCATCGCCGAGCGTCCGCGTCTTTCCGCACACCTCGAAGCGATGAAGAAAAACGTCGCCCGCCTGCTCGAAGTCGAGCCAGGG
Source organism: Vicinamibacteria bacterium (assembly GCA_043754395.1). Classification (GTDB taxonomy): domain Bacteria; phylum Acidobacteriota; class Vicinamibacteria; order Fen-336; family JAGNNV01; genus JAGNNV01. Next base: position 6,756 of record JAYUUU010000299.1, on the reverse strand, counting down.
ACGGTGTCCATCAAGGTCAAAAGCACCGACGCGCTCGGGGCCATCGGTCGCGGCGAGGGAATCGCCGCCCAGGTCCTGGCGCTGTTGGCGCGCTCATGAGCCGGCTCCACCGGCCCCAAAAGTAAGGAATCCAGGAATGCCCATTGTCTGTGGAATTCATCCAGTCCTCGAAGCCCTCGCCGCCGGTTCACGCACGATCGAACGCGTGGTCGTCACCAAGGGGGTTCGCAACAAGCGCATCCTCGAGGTCATCAAACGAGCGAGCGAACGCGGGGTCCCGCTCCGTTTCGAGCCGCGCGAAGCCTTGGACCGTGCCGCGGATGGTGAGAGGCATCAAGGTGTCCTCGCCATCGTGGCCGAGAAAGGCCTCCTGAGCCTCGAGGAACTTCAGAAGAGTGCTCGCACTCCTCCTCTCTTCATGCTCCTCGACGGCGTCGAGGACCCGCGCAACCTGGGCGCGATCATAAGGAGCGTTGATGCGGCCGGTGCGGACGGCGTGATCCTTCCGGATCGTCACACCGCCTCGCTTTCAGACGCAGCTTCCCGCACCGCGGCGGGGGCTCTTGAAAGCGTCAAGATCGCGCGCATCGGCAACGTGGTTCAGGCCCTCGAGTCGCTCAAGGCGAAGGGTTTCTGGATCGTCGGATTCGACGGCTCGGGCAAGGAGCGCTGGGACGCCATCGACTACAAGCGACCCATCGTTCTGGTTCTCGGTGGCGAGGGCAAGGGCATCAGACGCCTCGTCAAGGAGCATTGCGACCACGTGGTTTCGCTGCCTGTCTTCGGCCAGGTCTCCTCACTCAATGTCTCGGTCGCCGCCGGCATCGCACTTTATGAAGCGGTGCGTCAGCGCGGAACGGTGCCCACGCTCGCCCGGCCCATTCCTCCCCGCGCCCTCGCGGTGAAGAAGCCCGTGGTGATCGGTCCGCCGCCCGAAGATCGCGAAGACGATCCGGGGGCGCGGCGTCGCGCTCTCGCCATCGCGTCCCTTACCGCGGCGGCGGAGCCTGCTCGCACGGCGAAGACCGAAACAGGCCCCTCGGATGCTTCATCCACGGCGTCGTCCGAATCGAAGTCGGTCCCTGCGCCTCATTTCCCCGTCGAGGAGGAGCCCGAACCGAACGTCCCCGAGGCTTCGCTTGAACCCATCGCCTCGGATGATGACGGCGATACTGACGATGAAAACCAGGCCGCCCGCGCCGCGCGATCGGGCGCCGCTGACGAGGATGAGGCGGACGACGATGACCGTGACGATGCAGACGACGAAGGCGATGAGGATGACGACTCGGACGACGCCACCGACGAAGAAGAAGAAGAAGGTGACGACGAGGACGATGATGAAGAAGGGGACGACGACGGCGACGACGAGGATGGCGGCGACGACGACGAGGATGACGACGAAGAAGATGACGACGATGACGAAGGTGGCGACGACGAAGATGAAGACAAGGGCGACGCGGCCTCGGACCTAGCCGCCCCGTTCATGCCCGAGGACAACTCGGGCGGCGGTGAAGTCACGTGGGGCTCCGAGAAAGAACTTCACGCTCATCGGCCAAGGCGTGAAGGCGAGCGTCGTTTTGGCAACGGCGGCCGTCGGTCTGGCGCCCGTCCGAACGATCGCAAGAAGCGCCGCAAGGGCCCAGCTGCCGGTGCGGCTCCTGGCGCTCCGCGTCCTCAAGGCCAGGGTCAGCCCCAGGGCCCAGTCCAGCCGAAGGATCCGAACCGAAATCAGAATCGCGACCCCAACCGCAATCAGCAGCGCCGCGGACCGGATCGCCATCGCGATCAGCGGCCGCCACGATCGCAGGATGGCGGTAGTGGCGGGGTTGCGCCGATTGATCAGGGTCCAGCGCCCGAGGGCGGAGCGCCGCAGGACGGAGGGCCTTCGCAAAATGGCGGAGGCGAGCGTCGTCCCGATCAGCCGCGCGATCCGAATCGGCCGAATCAGGGCCGTGGCCGCAACCGCCGCCGTCGCGGCGGCCGTGGCCGGGACACTGGCCAGGGCCGGCCGCCTGGCGATCCAAACGCGCCCCAGGGTCCGCCTCGTGAAGGAGGAGAGCCCCGTGGCGATCGTGGCCCGCGTCCGCAGCCGGCTTCGCGGCCGCAGGGCGAGGGCGGCTCGGGCGGAGGCGAGGGTCGTCCAGAAGGAGAGCGCGGGCCACGCGAAGGGGGCGGCGGCGGCGAAAAGAGCAACGCCGATCAGGAGCGCCGCCGCCGTCGTCGTCGTCGTCGGGGACGCCGAGGCCCAGGTGATGGCCAGGGCGGCGGTCAAAATGGCGGCGGCCAGAGCAGCGGCGGTGGTTCGACTGGCGGTGGTGGCGGGTCCGACTCCGGCGGCTCGGGTGGGGGCTCGAACTCGGGCGGCGGCTCCAGCGAATAGTCACACAAGCGGCGTCCTCTATGCGCAGTTTCATCGTGGGCACCGCCGGGCACATCGACCACGGTAAGAGTTCGCTCGTCAAAGCACTTACCGGAACGGATCCTGATCGCCTCAAGGAGGAGAAGGAGCGCGGGATCACGATCGATCTCGGTTTCGCGCACGCCCCGCTTTCGGATGACATCGTGGCGTCGTTCATCGATGTGCCCGGCCACGAGAAATTCATCCGCAACATGCTCGCGGGAGTGAGCGGGATCGACGCGGTCCTGCTGGTCATCGCCGCGACCGAGGGCGTGATGCCCCAGACTCGCGAGCACTTCCACATCTGCCGCCTCCTCGGCATCTCGCGGGGGCTCATCGTCCTCACCAAGGTAGACGCGGCGGAGTCGCACATGGCTGACCTCGCCGAGCAGGAGGCTCGCGAGCTCGTCCACGGGTCTTTCCTCGAAGGTGCGGCCATCGTGCGCGCGTCGGGGCGCACGGGCGAGGGTGTGGACCTGCTCAAGGAAGCGCTGCTCTCGCTTGCGAAGCAGAGCGGGTCGCGCGAGTCTTCCGGCCTTCTTCGTCTTCCGATCGACCGCGTGTTCACGCTCAAGGGATTCGGAACCGTCGTGACGGGAACGCTCTCGAGCGGCCGAGTCGAAGTGGGCGAAGAACTGGTGGTGTTGCCGGGCGGGAAGAAAACGCGAGTCCGCGGCCTTCAGGTGCATGGCGACCATGTCGGCATCGCGGTTGCGGGTCAACGCACCGCCATCAATCTCGCGGGCGTCCTCGTGAGCGACCTTTCCCGCGGCGATGTCCTGGTGCGCGAAGGCACGCTTCGCGAAACGCGTCTCGCCGACGTGGCGATTCAGCTTCTCCCCGATGTGTCGCTCAAGTATGACGCGCGAGTTCGAGTTCACGCCGCGAGCGCTGAAGTGCTCGCAAGGGTGAAGTTCACCGAAGCAGAACTGCCGAAAGGCGGCGCCACCGTGGCGGAGATTCGGTTCGAATCCCCGGTGGTCCTCGGGCGAGACGACGCTATTGTGCTCCGGAGCTATTCGCCGGTGGCGACAATTGGCGGAGGTCGCGTCCTCGACCCCGCCCCCCGCACGAGACGGCGAGCCGAGATCGCCGCTCTGCAGTCTGCCGCGGCCGAAAGCGATGCGGAAGCGCTCGCTCGCTTCCTTCGCGAGGCGTCCGGGTTCGGACTGGATGTTCCAACTCTCATCGCTCGCCTGGCCGTTCCCAGAGCGGAGGTACGCGCTCTCGCGACCACCGTCCCGTCCGCGATTTCCCTCGAGGCCGCTTCGGATCATTTCGTCGATGCGGTCATCCTCGCGGGGCTCGCCGAGGCTGCCTTGAGCCGCATCCGTGCTTCGCATGAGAAAGACCCTCTCGCGAAGGGTCTGTCGAAGGAGGAGTTGAGACGTCGCGTGTTCGGCAAGGCTCACGACGCGGTTTTCGCAACCGTGATCGCGCGGCTCGTCAAAGACGGCAAGGTCACCGAGACTGCCGATCTGGTGGCGCTCAAGGCGCATCGCGTGCAGCTCTCGGGCCCCGAGGATGCGGCGCGTGCCGCCATCGAAGCCGCAATGGCCGCCGCCGGGCTTGAAGGATTACCCCTTCAGAATCTCCACACTCAGCTTCGCCATGACCAGAAGGTCTGCGAGAACGCGGTGCGCATCCTAGTCCAGGAGAAGGCGGCCGAAAGACTTGGCGCCGGCCTTCTGGTGTCGCGCGCCGCCCTTGAGGTCTTTCGAGGCGAGGCACGAGCGCGTTTCAAATCCGGCGCGAAGCTCGACGTGGTGGAGGTAAAGGAACTGACCGGCCTCTCGCGGAAGTACGTTATTCCGCTCCTCGAATGGCTGGACCGCGAACGGGTTACGCGTCGCGTGGGCGCGGAAAGGATCGTTCTGTGACGGCAAAGACTAAGAAGACCGCGCAGGCCGCCGGTAACGAGACGGTCGTCGTCCTAGACGTCTCTGGTCGCCCCATCAGCGTGAGCGTTCACGGAGAGGGGAAGTGCGCGGTCATTCTCGGCCCAGGTGCCGGCGGCACGCGCCAGACGCCGCAGCTGCTCGCGGTCGCCTCGTTCCTCGACCCGAAGCGATATACGACGCTCCTCTTCAACTTCCCCTACCAGGAAGCCCGCAGAAGCTTCCCCGACAAGGCGGCCGTCTGTGAGGAGACCATCGGTGTGGTCGCGGCTTACGCGCGCAAGGAGCTGAGCGCCACGCAGATTGTCCTCGGCGGCCGATCGATGGGAGGACGCATGGCCTCGCAGGCCGCCGCCAACGGCCTTGCCTGTGATGGTCTGGCCTTCCTCGCCTATCCCCTGCATCCCCCGGGCCAGGAGACGAAACTGCGTGACGCGCATTTGCCCGCGATTCGCGTGCCCATGCTCTTCCTTCAAGGGACGCGCGACGAATTCGCGCGGCTCGACCTGCTCAAAGCCACGGTCGAGAAGCTCGGCCCCCACGCGGAGCTTGCGCTATTCGAAGATGCCGATCATTCGTTCAAGACACCGCGGGGCGCCGCGGCCACTTCGAAGCAGACCGAGGCGGCAGTGTTCGCCCGGCTCGCTCAGTGGCTGGAGGCTCTGACGGAGGCCTCGCCACCGGCTGGATAGCCCCAACGCCCTCTCGCGGGGCCGCCGCGGACGCTACTGTGGCCTGCCAATGTTGGCGGGTGGTGGAGGTGCCTCGCCGCCGCCGATGACCCCCGCATCAGCCAGCGTGGACTCGATGACCTCTGGCAGGGAAAGGGGCCACGCAAACACCCCAAGCAAGATCGTCGATACGCTTGGAGAGCCGTGGTCCTCCCCGGGCCGCTCCCGCCTCGCGCGCTGTATGGACCACACTTCGTAGCCGAAGTACAAGATGCCGGAAACGAGACCCACTCCGGCCCAGACTGCAGCGGGTCTCGCCCACCTGTCTGTAAACAGGAGGGCGATGCCGACGGCGTAGGAGGCGAGGATCGAAAGATTCCGGACCTGACGCAGGCCAATCCAGGGTTGGATGGACACCAGGATCGTGATGAGGGTAAGGGTCGCCAAGGCGAGATAGAGGGCCTTCGAGAGGCCGGTGAGGGGCCCTGCGAGCGTCACAACCTACCTCCGTACCTGGTGCTTGCGTGTGCATAACACTCCGCTGAGCCGCGAGCAGGCAACGAGAGGTTACTGCTCGCCGCTTTGTTGGGCGGCGCGCTGCCTATTTGAGGTACCGGTCGATCTCCATTGCGCCGTGAAAGACACCGAGGATGTGGATCTCGTCTTGGACGGTCTGGAGGTAGACGATCCGATAGTGGCCCCAAAGGAGGATTCGCGTGTCTCGCCCAGAGTGCGTGCGATAGCTCTGTCCCAACCTCGGCATGTGCTCGAGGATCTGCGCCCGAGCGTAGATCGATTCCACGACCTTCACTGCTGTGGCTGGCTTGTCCTGGGCGATGTAGTCGTGGATTTTGAGAAGCCACTGCTCTGCCTCGTGGGTCCAGACTATCTTCGCCAAGACTCGATCCGGCTCGCCATCTCTGAGTTGGAGATGGTGCGCCCGGCATCGGAGTCCGCGATCCCCCGGTCGACCATGGCAGCGAAGGCCATCTCTCGGATGATCTCCTCACTCGAGCTGTCTTCCGGCTGGTCCTCGATGAGTTTGATGAACTGCTCCTTGACCGTGCTCATTCAGCGATTCTATGCCTCAGGTGCCGCCGTGATGCTCACGACAACCACGCCCGCACAACACTTAGTCTGCGGCGAAGCGGAAACATACGGCGTCGTATAACTAGATAATGGCTGCGAGGGCGCTGCCTTTCGGTTCTTCGGTGCGCTGCCCGGGTGCCACTCCACGAGGGGACTGCACCCTCTTTGAACGGCAACGTCAAATCGGCCTGCGGATGACGGCGGTCAGGACGTTGAGGAGGCGAAGGAGGATGGCGGTCCATCTAGCACGAGCTCACGTTCACGAGCACGGGGTTTCGCGGGTGGAAACGGGAGTTCGCGCTAGGCCCCCGGTCTCCGCACGGCGAACGGAGTGGCTGCGCCGGGGGTGAACGTGGGTGTTCAATTCCCTTGGTAGTTGAGCGGGTTCGCGTTTACGTTCGCGACGGTCGCTTCGACCGGTTTGCGTTTGGTCTCGGCTCAGCGACCGGTTTCGGATTGCGCGACGCGAACGCGCGCGCGCCTCGGGGATTGCTTCGTGGCCCAAGGCCAGGTGTCGCCCTGCCCTGCGGGCAGCGCTCGCGCTCGCCTTCGTCTGATGAGCTTCCTCGCAATGACGGTCGCCCTATCGCGCCATGTCGGCGTCGACCATCATCCGGACGAGCTGCTTGAAGTCGACCGCGGGCTTCCAGCCGAGCTTGGTCTTCGCTTTCGTCGGGTCGCCGAGGAGGAGGTCCACTTC
>JAYUUU010000298.1:0-2381 GCA_043754395.1 Vicinamibacteria bacterium | reverse complement strand
TGTTCTGCGCCACAGGGGGCCGGACGGAGAGGGCCTTCACATCAAAGAGCCCATTGGCCTCGGCCACCGGCGTCTCGCGATCGTGGACATCGAGGGCGGACAGCAGCCCATGTGCAACGAGGACGGCACAGTGTGGATCACCTTCAACGGCGAGATCTACAACCACGCCTCGCTCCGTCCGGGCCTCGAGGCGCGCGGTCACCGTTACAAGACGCGCAGCGACACCGAGACAATTCTTCATCTCTACGAGGAGGAAGGGGAGCGTTGTGTCGAACGCCTCTCGGGAATGTTCGCTTTCGCGATCTGGGACGAGAAGCGAGAGCGGCTGCTCCTCGCTCGGGACCGTTTGGGAATCAAGCCGCTCTATTACGCGGTCAACGACCAGGAGCTTCTCTTCGCTTCCGAAGTGAAGGCGATCCTCGAAGCGGGGCACCAGCCCCGGCTGAATGATCGTGCGTTGCCGGAGTATCTGGCCACGCGTTTCGTGGCGGGCCCTTCGACCCTCTTCGAAGGGGTCAAGCGATTGGAACCAGGACGCACGCTCACCTGGTCGCGCGAGGAGGGCTTCACGGAGCGACGGTACTGGTCCATTCCGCCCGTGTCCGAAGACAATCACTCGCCGAAGGCCGAGCGGGCGGAGGTTTTGACGCTTCGGTTGCGCGAAGCGGTGAAGAGCCACCTCATGAGCGATGTTCCGCTTGGTCTCTTCCTCTCAGGGGGCATCGACTCGAGCGGACTCCTCGGCCTCATGGCCCCGCTCATGCGGGAGCCCGTGCGCACCTTCGCGGTGGGTTTCGCCGAGCGCGAGGCGGACGAGCTTGCCTATGCACGGCTGGCCGCCGAACGCGCGGGGACCATCCACCGGGAGCTGGTGGTTTCAGCGGACCAGTTCTTCGCTGAGCTGCCTCGCCTCATCTGGCATGAGGACGAGCCGATGGCCTTCGCCTCGAGTGTGCCTTTGTACTTCCTCTCTCGACATGCCCGCGATCACGTGAAGGTGGTTCTCACGGGCGAAGGTGCGGACGAGTTGTTTCTCGGATACAACCGCTACCGCGTCACCGCCTGGAACGAACGGCTCGGAAGGACCTATGCGTCGATGCTTCCAGAGGCCGCCCGCCGGGGGGTCCGCGGCCTGGTAGGGCGCCTTCCGCGCAAGGCGGGCCGCTACATCGGACGAAGCTTCCTCGGTCAAGAGCCTGGCATCAGATCCTTGTTCTGCGAGAACTTCGCGGTGTTCGATTCCTCGCGGCGCGAACGCATGGTCGACCCGCAGCTGCTCCGTGGCGCCGCCGATGCCCATCGCGAGGAAATGCGTTGCTACGAGGAAGCTTCAGGGACACCTCTCGATCGCATGAGCCGCGCGGACCTTCAAACCTATCTGGGCCGGCTCCTGATGAAGCAGGACACGATGAGCATGGCTGCCTCGATCGAGAGCCGCGTGCCCTTCCTGGATCATGAGCTCGTCGAGCACGTGGCCGCGCTGCCGGCTTCGGCCAAGCTCAGGGGCTTCACCACCAAGGCCGTTCTGCGGGACGCGCTTAGAGACATCGTTCCGAAGGAAATCCTGTCTCGTCCGAAGATGGGTTTTCCGGTTCCCCTTGGACGCTGGCTTGCCGGGCCGTTCTCCTCCGTGGTCTCTGAGTTCGTCCTCTCGCCGCGTGCTCGTGACCGGGGCTTGTTCCAGCCGAAGGAGACCGCGCGCCTCGTGGAGGAGCACCGGACCGGTGCAATCGACCATGGCGAACGCTTGTGGCTGCTCGTCAATCTCGAGATCTGGCACCGCGTCTTCCTCGATCGCGAAAGCGCCTCCTCGGTCATGAAAGCAGCCTGAGTCTTCAATGAACACCACTATGAGCGAGAACATCGTCTGCTTCGCCAAGGACTGGAGCGAGGATCCGACGAGCTGCAATCATGTGATGCGGGCCCTGAGCCGCGACCATCGCGTCTTGTGGCTGAACTCGGTGGGCGCGCGCCGTCCGAACTTCGGAAGCGCCCGGGACCTGCGCAAGATGGGTTCGAAGGTGCTCGGCTTTTTTAAGGGCCCGAGGGAAGTGGAGCCGAATCTCTGGGTCTACACGCCCCTCGTCCTCCCCTTTCCCTACTCGAAGGCCGCGGCCCGGATCAACGCCTCGATCCTCAGGCTCACGGTAGGGATGGTGCGCCGGGCTCTGAGTATGCGTGATTTCCAACTGTGGACGTTCCTGCCCACGACCGCGGGCTTCATAGGCTCCATGGGCGAGTCGCTCTCCGTCTACTACTGCACCGACGAGTGGTCCGGCTTTTCCCATCTCGGGCAGCAGCCGGTGGCGGTGATGGAGAAGGCGCTTTGCGGAAAGTCGGACGTGGTGTTCGCCACGTCGAAACCGCTGGTCGAGCGAAAG
>JAYUUU010000297.1:0-2724 GCA_043754395.1 Vicinamibacteria bacterium | reverse complement strand
AGGCCCTCGAAAGCGAGACCCGCCACGAGATCGGTTCGCCAGGCGGACATCGCAACCGGACGCCGAGTCGGCAGGCCTCGGGAGATGTCGATCCGGTTGAAGCCGCCGACACCTGAATTGAGTGTCGGTTCGAGCCGAGCTACTCCTGAAGCGCCGGCGGCGTAGAGGCCGCCCGGAAGCGCCACCACGGACTCAACGTCCTCTCCGCCCCAGAACGGAAGAGGAGAGCGCTCGGCCACCGGCACGAACTCGACAGCCTGCTCCTGAGAGGGCGGCGACTGAAGCGCTCGCTCCACCCGGCGGTTGAGGAGAAAAGCGACGGCCACCGCAGACACCACAGCGATCGTCCATCCGATCCGCCAGAGTTTCCCGCGAGCCATGGGGGCGAGAGGGTAGCATCGCCCCACGTGAGCGCGCAGAAGGGACCGGAAGGCACCAACCAGACCCTGGGAAGAAGACTAGGAGCCGCGGTTTTGCTCGCGGCCGCTCTGCTGGGCCTGTTCGCCGCTCTCCTCGACATCGCCGGCCGGTTCCGTCAGCCCATCGTCGTGGACATCGGGCCGTCGACCGGCCGGTACGGATCCGGCTTCGAGGACAGCGAGGAGACGCCGCCCACCACCTCACGCTGGACGCGTCAGAGCGCGGAGTTGGACATCCCCCTCACGGTGGACGCATCGATGGCGCGGTTCTCGGTCAGGGCCGCCCGCTATCTCGACGAGTCCACCAATATCACCGCCACCATCGGCGGAAAACCCTTCGCGTCTTTCGAGCAGCCCCGGGGGCGCCAGCGCATCCAGGAGGTGGAAGCGCCTCTGCCCGGGGGCCCGTTGAACCTGGGACTCACGAGCGAAGATCCGAAGCTCGGGATGGCGCTCGACTGGATCCGCATCGATGGCGCGCGCTGGAGGATTCCTGCCGGCGAATGGACGGTCTGGATCCTGCCTCCCGGCATCTTCGGCGCCCTGCTTCTCTCCGGAGCTTCGCTAGCACTCGCGGGGAGCGCCACCACCGTGATCCTCCTGCTGCTCGCGGGTGTTGCCGCCGTCGACCCCTTCGGCTTCGTCCACGCCATGCGTGATGTCGCGGGGGCGACGGTTCTTTTGTCCCTGCTCGCGGCCCTGGTTTTCCGCGGGCAGACCGCGGTGGTCCTGGCCGTCACTGCCACCGTCCTCCTGAAAGGCGGCTTCATCTTTCACCCGAACTTCTTCTACAACGACGTCCGGCAGAACGAGCGGTATGTGGGCGCTCTCCGAACCTACGAGGGGGGCTTGCTGGAGCGGTCCACGCAGGCGCAGATCGACCTCGGCGTGGGCTACCCCAGAATCATCGGGGGGAAGAAATACGCTTTCCCGTATTCGCCGATCTTTTATTGGCCGTTCACCAACCTGCCGCCCGATCGGGACACGATCACCCGCGCCTTCAAACACACCGCACTCTTTGGCGCGGTGCTGGAGGTCGCCCTGGCCGTGATGCTGGCGCAAAAGATTCTGCCCGCGGCGGGTGCTGCCGCCGCGTGGCTCACCCTCGCCTTTCCCATCGTCACGAGCCGGCTGCTCTACGCGATGTGGCCCACGATCGTGGCTCATTCTCTCGACCTGCTGGTCGTCCTTCTGGCGATCAAGGTAGCGGAGGACCCGAAGAACCGGAGGTCGTGGGCGCTGCTATGTGTCGGAGTCGCGGCAACGCTTCTCGCCTACGTCTCGTCCCTGTTCACGATGAGCGCTTTCCTGATCGCACTCGCCCTTCTCATCCCCGGAATTCGTTGGACAACCCTCGCCCTATGGCTGACCGCAATGCTCGCCACCGCCTTCGGCCTCTACGGGCGGTTCACCATGACCTTTCTGACCCAGATCCTTCCCGACCTCATGACGGGTCCGGGTGCCATTTCCGGCGCGCCGTCAGACGGCGGATGGCCCCTTTTCGCCGCTTTCTCGCGGATCGTCCTCTTCGGCGGCTATGGGTACCCGGCGCTGGCCCTCGCAGGTTTCGCGGTGATCGCATCGAGGCGGGATGCGGCCACGACGGTGCTGAAGGCCTACGCCCTCGCGTTCATTGGACTGGTTTGTCTGCGCGGACTCTCGGGGGGTCTGTTCAAGGATCTCAAGGAAGTCGAGTTCGGGGGGCCCGCTCTCGCCATCCTGAGCGCCTTCGCGCTGGAGTCGATCCATCCTCGCCTGGCTCGTCGACTGGTGCTTTGGGGTGGGGTGGCCGCGGGTGTTTGGATGCAGTGGGGTCATTTCGAGAGGTGGTCGCGGCTCGTTCTTGGGTAGAGTCGCGGGCTTGACTTCTCACGTGATTCGACAAGAAGACGCTCCGAAGGTTCCAGCGGGTCAGCAAACTCCCGACAAGGCCACCGCATCGGCCTTCGCGTCCTCGTGGAACAACGTCCGCGCCGGGAGTGTCTACACCCGTGAGCAGTTCCTCGACTGGATGAGCCCGCTCACTCCGAAAGACCTCGAAGGGGCCGCCGTGATCGAGTTGGGGTACGGAAACGGTTCGCTGCTCGTGCATGCGGCCACGTGTTCTCCCGCCCGGCTTGTCGGCGTGGAACTCGGCGACACTGAGCTTGTCGCGCGTGCCAACATCGCCGAGACCGGTGTCGTGCCCGAACTCATCAAAGGGGATCTTTGCGAGGTGGATGCGGGGCGCTTCGACGTCGCTTATTGCATCGGCGTCCTCCACCACCTCAAGGAGCCCGAGCGTGGCTTCCAATCGCTCCTGCGG
>JAYUUU010000296.1:0-1805 GCA_043754395.1 Vicinamibacteria bacterium | reverse complement strand
GGCGCTCGAAGCGGCCTCAGGGGGGCGGGCGAAAGTGATCGAGTACGCGCGCACGTGGGAGGGCCGCCCGCTGGTGGTCATGATCGTGGGCTCCGCCGAGCGCATGAGATCACTCGCCGCGATCAAGGCGGATATGAAGAAGCTCGCCGACCCGCGGGGACTCTCCTCCGCCGACCTCGACGGCGTCGTTAATCGCGTGCCCGTGATCACGTGGCTTGTCCACGGCGTGCACGGCAATGAGATCTCCTCCGGCGACGCCGCCATGGCCGAGGCGTATCACCTGCTCGCCGCGAAGAACGATCCCGGTGTCGACACCATCATGCGCGAGTCACTCGTCATGATCGACCCGATGCAGAACCCCGATGGCCGGGCGCGTTTCAACCTCCAGAATCTGCAGGGCCGCGCGTCGACACCCGACTCCGAGCCGCTCTCCGCCGAACACGACGAACCGTGGCCGGGCGGTCGCTCCAATCACTATCTGTTCGACCTCAACCGCGACTGGCTCGCGATCACCCAGCCCGAGAGTGCCGGCCGGATCAAACTCTTCCTCGAATTCTTCCCGCAGGTCACCGTCGACTTGCACGAGATGGGAGGCGACTCGACCTACTACTTCCCTCCTGCGGCGGCTCCAAAGAACCCCTTCCGCACCGCGACCCAGACCGCATGGCTCGAGAAGTTCGGCCGCAACAACGCGGCGAAGTTCGACGAACGCGGCTTCGCTTACTTCGTTCGCGAAGTCTTCGATTCTTTCTATCCCGGATACGGCGCCTCCTGGCCGATGGCGCAGGGCTCGGTCGCCAAGACGTTCGAGCAGGCCTCCTCGCGGGGCCTCATCTACCGGCGGACCGACGGCGCCGATCTCACCTTCAAGACTGGCGTGGTTCAGCATTTCACCGCGGCGATCCGAACCGCTCTCACCGCGGCCGAGAACCGCAGGGCGATCGTCAGCGACTTCGCGGCCTTCCGAAAGTCGGCGGTCGACGAAGGCGGCTCGAAGGAGTACGTGCTCGTCCAGGGCGCCGATCCTTCGCGCGCGCGACGTCTTGCGAGCCTTCTGGTGGCGCAAGGCGTCGAAGTGTTCCGCGCCGACGAAGCGTCCACGGCGCCTCAAGCGTCGGCGGCAAAGGGCGCGGCCTCTAAGTCCGCCGCCTCGTACCCCGCGGGTTCCTACATCATCCCGCTCGCCCAGCCGACCTCACGACTGATCAAGAATCTCCTCGATCGCGATGTCGCGATGGATTCGGAGTTCCTGAAGAAACAGGAAGAGCGGCGTGCGCGGCTGCTGCCCGATCAGTTCTACGACATCACCACCTGGAGTCTTCCGGCACTCTTCGATGTGGACTGCGTGATCTCCGACGTGAAGCTCGCGGGCAAGCGGTCGCGGTTTGACGCCGACAGGATCGAAGCGCCCGAGGTCAAGGCCGCGACGGTCGCCTACCTCGTACCCTGGGGCTCCGCTGCCTCGGCCGCAATGGCGGAAGCGGCGCGCTTGGGTGTGCGCGTTCGAACCGCGGGCGATACCTTCTCGCTCGAAGGGCGCAAGTACGGCATGGGCACCGCGATCGTCCGTGTGGCCGAGAACGAGCCGACGCTCCGCGCGACTCTGCAAACGCTCGCAGCCAAGTGGGGCGTCGAGATGGTCGCCGCGAACACGGGCTTCGTGGACGAGGGCGGCATCTCGCTCGGCAGCAACGAGGTGACGTACGTGAAGGCGCCGCGCGTGCTCCTCATGTGGGACACGCCAACCTCGTCTCTCTCCGCTGGCTGGGCGCGCTACGTGCTGGAGCGCCGTTTCTCGCAGCCGG
>JAYUUU010000295.1:0-6607 GCA_043754395.1 Vicinamibacteria bacterium | reverse complement strand
CGTGGGCATCGACTCGATCGTCTCCTGGTTCACGTTTGAAGCGGCCCCGCTCGCGGTGGGGGAAATGATCGACCGCTCGGCCACGACCTCGACGTTTTCGGTCATGGTCTGAATGACCACGCGGAAGGGAACGTTGGCGCTTTCACCTAACGCAACCACGACGCCGGTCTTCTTCGCATCGCGGAAGCCGGGCATGGTGACGGTGACCGAATAGGGGCCGCCGGCGCGGATATTGAGGATGGAGTAGCGGCCGTCGGTGCCGCTGACCGCGGACGAGCGGACGCCCGTCTCGTCATGGATGGCGGTGACGGTAGCACCCGGAAGCACGCCTCCCGATTCATCGACGACGGTGCCCGTGATAGCGCCGGTCGTTACTTGAGCGGCCGCGAGGCCGTCGATGCTCAGCAGCAGGGCCATGGCGAGGGCCGCCCTCCGCCCGTTCCTACGAATGTTGCTCATGGAATCATCCTTCGTTAAGTGGGGAAAGACCGGCCTCTAGATGACTGGCGGAACTCTCAGCCTATCGGTAGCGAGGCTTCAAGCCAATTCCACGTAATGCGACCCCCGGGTTGGACAGAAAAAGGCCGGACGATTTCTCGTCCGGCCTCTGCTAAGGGGCGAGCCCCTTAGCAATGTCCGCTCATTTGAAGCTGTATGTCAACGCCAATTGCAGGCGGTAGACGTCGGTGATGGCGGCTGTCGGTTCGAAGGAGTTCGTCATCAGCGCGCCGTTGAACTGACGCATTGTGTACTGGGGCGCGCCCGATGCGCTCACCGGACCACCCTGAGCCACGGAAGCAGGGATCAGCGGCTGGTTGCTCACCATGCGCTTGCCGACACCCCAGTCGCTGTTCAGAAGGTTCATGAAGTTGACGACGTCAGCGCGGATTTCGAGGCCGTGGCGCTTGCCGCCCAGGCCCCGGAACAGTTCCTGGGTGAGGCTCACGTCCATGCGATAAACGAGGGGGGCGAAGACGGCGCCGCGCTGCGCGTACTTGCCGCGGTTCTTGCTGAGGTAGGGATCTTGCGCGATGTACGCGTCCCAGGCCTGCGCCTGCTCGGCCGCGGTGAAGGTTCGGCCGCCAGCCGTGAAGGGCACGAAGTTCATCTCCGACGTCGAGCTGTGGATGTAGAGGAGGTCATTGCTCGTGCCACCGTCATTGTTGATGTCGCCGCCGAATGTATAGCTCGAGTTGAACTGGTTGCCTTCCCAGAAGAAGGCCGCCGTGGTCTTGCCGATCTTGAAGTACTCCTTGGAGTAAGAACCCGCGAGGAAGACGCGATGGCCGGGCGAAGCGCCTGAGTAGCCGAGGCCTGGGTTGTTGGGGTCGTTCGCATGCTGGTTGTTGTTCCATGAACCAAAGGCGATCGAGCCCGGGTCCACGGTGTTCTTCGACTCGCCATAGCTGTAGACGGCCTTCAGGAAACCCGCGCGGAAGCGCTTCTCGAGAGCGCCCGAGGCGTGCCACGAGCGGCCGACGTTCTGGTTTTTGAGAACCACCGCCGAGGACACATTGGTGTTGATGCGGTTGACCGCGGTGGAGGTGAAGCGGCCGCGGTTGTCTGCGCCGGTGAAGGTGGCGTTGTAGGGCGCCTGGTTGGCGTTGATGTAGTAAATGCCGTCGATGTCGCGGTTGTAGATGAACTCCGCGGTTCCGATCATGTTCCATGGGAGGCGACGGTCCACCGCGACGTTCGTGCGCCACTGGCGCGGGAACTTGAAGTCCGGGTTCGTGAGAGCCAGTTCATACGTCGCGGCCGGGGCGCCCGTGACCGAGGTGGGCTTGTAGCGCTCCGGGTTCGGGTTGAATGGACGCGCGGTGGTGTTGTTGAGCTGCTCGAAGCCTGTGAGCACACCGGTGTTGCCGACCTGGTTGGAGATCCAGACGTAGAGCGGGGGGCCGGAGAAGAGGCCCGTGCCCCCGCGGACCTGGGTTCGTGAATCGCCGGCCACATCCCAGTTGAAGCCGATGCGCGGGGAGATCTGGATGTTCGCGTCGGGGAGCTTCTTGCTCTCGTACTTCACGGGCTGGCCATTCTCGTCGCGGAAGGTCAGGGCGTCGGCGGCCGCATTCTGGAAGCCGGTGTCGCCGAACTGGGGACGGTCAAGACGGACGCCCGCGGTGATCTTGACGTTCTTGCTCGCCTGCCACTCGTCCTGCGCGTAGAGGCTGCCGTACCAGACTTCGAGCGGCTGCGTGGGCTTGTCGAGGCCTGGGATATTGTTGTAGCGCACCTGGAAGCGGGCGAGAGTCACGGGAGAGGTGGTGCGGTTGGGGTTCGCGAGGAAGCCACGCGCGTCCGTGTAGAAATCGGCGAGAGAGTTGTACACATAAACGCTCTGCGCGCCGGGGAAGAACACGTTCTCGGACTCGTAGCGTTCGAGGGAGCCGCCGAAGGTGAGCGAGTGGTTGTTGCGGTTCCAGGTGAAGTTGTTCTGGACCTGGAAATTCTTGTAGCGGAGTTCGTTATTCGGCGTGAACGGCTCGAAACCGAACGTCGTGTAAACGGTGTTCGCCTCCAGGATGTCGACCATGGGGAAGAATGTGCCCCGCGAGTCGCGGCTCTCGTCGGATTTCGAGTAGCCGACGATCAGGCTGTTCGCCTTGTTGGCGCCGATGATCGAGTTCCACTCCGCGACGCCGGATCGGATGTTCTCGAGGATTTTGTAGTTCGAGTTCTGGAAGTTGAGGCCGGTGGAGCGGGTGCGGCGGTTGCCGAAGCCGAGAGACGAGGAATCCGAGAGCAGCACGTCCGTGTTCGAGTCGAGTTGGGAGTAACGGAAGCTGAACTTGTTCCGGTCGTTCATGTTGTAGTCGAGTTTGCCGAGATAGCGGCGGGACGGCGTCTCGTGCGCGTAGTCCTGGTAGGGGCCGGTCTCGTAGTTGAAGTTGCTCTTGAGGAACGACTGCAGAGCGTCGAGGTCGGAAGCGAGGACGCGGGTGACGTTACCCGCGACCGTCTCGCCACCCTTGTTCGCGCGCCAGGTGGTTCCGGGCTGCTCGAGGGAGTCGTCCTCGGCGCTCAGGAAGAAGAAGAGCTTGTTCTTGAAGACGGGACCAGAGACCCAGCCGCCGTACTTCTTGAAGTCAAAGGTGCCGCGGTTGATGGTGGAAGCGCCCGCGGTCGTGCCGACCATGCTCTGGTCGCGGAACCGGTAGTAGAGCGAGCCGGCGAACGAGTTCGTGCCGCTCCGCGTGACGGTGTTGACGCTCGCGCCGACGAAGTGTCCCTGCCGAACGTCGTAGGGAGCGACGTTGACCTGGATCTGCTCGATCGCCGCCAGCGAGATGGGCGCCACGTTGGTGCGATCGCCGGGGGAGGTGCCGAGGCCGAAGGAGTTATTGAAGTAGGAACCGTCCACCGTGATGTTGTTGGAGCGGCTGTCCTGGCCGGCGAAGGAGAGGCCGCCGCTCGACTGAGGGGAGAGGCGGGCGAAGCCCTCGATGCGGTCGGTGGTCGAGGGCATGGTGGCGAGCAATTCGCGAGTCACGGTGGTGGCCGCACCCGTGCGCTGCGAACTGAAGACCGGGTCGCCCTCAGCGGTGACCGTGACCTCTTCGGCGAGGGACTGGGTCTTGAGAGAAACCTTGAGGTCGCTAGCGGCACCGAGGTTCACGAAGAGCCCGGTGGTCACTTTGGTCTGGAAGCCGCTCAGGGCGGCGGTGACGGAGTAAGGACCGCCAACGCGCATGCCGGGGAGCGTGAAGGTGCCTTCGCCGCGGGTAACGGTTTCATACCTTGTGCCGGAGGGAACGTGCACCGCGGTGACCGTGACGCCTGGGAGAACACCGCCGGTTTCATCGGTCACGGAGCCTGAGATCGAACCGGTGGTCACCTGGGCTTGGGTGATGGAGGCGAAGGCGGTGATGAAGGCGATCGCGAGAGCCAGGGCCCGCCACGCCTTGAACTTGTGAAGCTGTTTCATTTGCTGAATCCTTAGGTTTTGTTCGGTTTTCGGAGTTTTGAGCGCGCCTGCGGAGGACTTGGCCGCCCCATACTTGGATGGTTGTGGATAAGTGACCACAAGATCTGGGGGCAACCCCGGGAGATGTTCAAGACTTTAGACCCTCACCGCGTGGCCCGTCAAAGGCAAATCTTTGTTAAGGTCCGCCCCTCATCGAAGCGATGGCCCGGGCGGCCTCTTTTTCCAAAAAACCGATCGGACTCACAAGAAGACTCGACATGAAGCTCCTCCTTTCGCACGACCAGATCTCCTCGCGCATCCGCGAGATGGGCAAGCAGATCACGGGAGAGATGGCGGGGCTCGAGCCCCACGTCATCGCGGTCCTCAAGGGGGCGTGCCCCTTCATGACCGACCTTTGCCAATGGATCGATCTGCCGCTCTCGATGGACTACATCGCGGTGTCCTCCTACGGCGCTGCGACCAAGTCGTCCGGCGAAGTAAAGCTCTCGAAAGACCTCGACACTTCTATCAAGGACCGCGATCTCATCATCGCCGAGGACATCGTTGATACCGGCCTCACTCTCAACTACCTCGTCAACCTTTTGAAGGCCCGCGGGCCCCGCTCCATCCGCGTGGCCTCGCTTCTTTCGAAACCGTCACGGCGTCTCATCGAAGTGAAAGTCGACTACACGGGTTTCACCATCGACGATCTCTTCGTGGTCGGCTACGGCCTCGATTACAACGAGAAGTACCGCAACCTGCGCGACATCGTCGTCTTCGAAGGCTGAGTGCTATGCGATGGCGCTGATCGTCGGAGTCGACGCGGGAGGCACCAAGACCATAGGTGTCGTGGCCGACGAGACCGGCCACATTCTGAAGACCGCGCGCGCGGGCGGAGCCAACCTTCACGTGCACGGGGAACTCGCGGTCGAGAAGGTCCTGGCCGACCTGCTCGATGAGCTTTGCCCCGACGAGCGTCCCGAGGCCCTGTGCCTCGGCATGGCCGGCGTCGACCGGCCGGGGGAAGACGGCGTCGTGCGTTCGCTCCTCCGGCGGCTGGGGTTTCGCGGCAATGCGGTGGTGGTGAACGACGCGGTCATCGCGATCGCGGCGGGCGCCCATGATCGGGTGGGCGTGGTGGTGATCGCGGGCACCGGTTCGATTGCGTACGGCGTGGATCGCCATCAAAAGACCGCGCGGGCCGGGGGGCTTGGCCCCATGCTCGCCGACGAAGGCTCGGCGGGCTGGATCGGGCATCGCGCGCTGCTCGCGGCCGTGCGCTCTGCGGAGGGCCGCGGCGAAACCACAGTCCTTAAGGACGCGCTCTTCAGCGTCCTCACTGTCACGGCACTTTCGGACCTCCCGGCGATGGCTTATGGCGGCAACCTCACGCGCGAACGCCTCGCCGAACTAGCACCCACCGTGATCGGCGTCGCGCAGACCGGCGATGCCGTGGCCACGCGGATCCTCGACGAGGCCGCGACCGAACTCGCGAGTGCGGCTCGTTCGGTGGTGCGTCAGCTCGACTTCGCGGGGGCGCCTTACCCGCTCATTTTTTCGGGCGGCCTGTTCGCGGGCATCCCGACCCTCGTCGACGTGGTGGCCAAGCGGGCGGCCCTCGCGGGGGCGATACCGTTCAGGCTCAAGCGCGATCCCGCGGAGGGTGCGCTCACCATGGCTCTCGATCTTTATCGCGCGAGGAGAGCGGCTCGGCCATGACTCGACGGTTCATCGTGAACGCCGACGACCTCGGCCGCACGCACGGCATCAACACCGGGATCTTCGAGGCCCATCGACTCGGAATCGTCACGAGCGCCACCGCGATGGTGAACTACGAGAGCGTGCTCGAGGCAGCCGCGTTCTCTTCGGAGAATCCGAAACTCGGCATCGGCCTGCATGTGGCACTCACCGGGGGTCGGACCGCGCTGCCGGCGGCCAAGGTGCCCTCGCTCGTCGATGCGAAAGGCCAGCAGCCTAAAAAGCCCGAGGGTCTTGGAACGCCCTCGCCTTCGGAGATCGCCGCCGAGGTTCGGGCGCAGTTCGATCGGTTCGTCGAGGTCTTCGGAAGGAAGCCGACGCACCTCGACTCGCACCATCACTCTCACCGGAGACCCGACGTGTTCGAGGTGGTTGCCGCACTCGCCCTGCGCGAAGGCCTCCCGGTGCGGAACGCAGGTGGAGGGATGGGGGAGGAACTGCGGCGCCGAACACTTCGCACAAACGATTTCTTCGACGAGACGTTTTTCGATTCCGGAGTTTGCGTGGCGCGCCTCGTTGCGATCATCGAGGGCCTGCCTGAGGGTTCGACCGAGCTGATGTGCCACCCCGCACACGAGGACCAGGAACTCGCGGCGTCGAGTTCGTATGCCGCTACGCGAGTCCACGAGTTGAAGGCGCTTTGCGACCCTGCGGTTCGCGCGGCTATCGAGCGGGCCGATATTCGTCTCATAACCTTCGCCGACCTGTGAAAATCGAAGTTCTTCCTTCCGCGGCCGAGGTGGCCGGACGCGGCGCCGCGTTCTTTGCCGCCGAGGTACGTCTGAACCCGCGTCTCGTGGTGGCGCTGCCCACCGGGCGAACGCCAATCGCGATGTATCAGCGGCTCGCGTTCGAACGAAAAGCGGGGAACTTCCACCTCGGCGTAGCGACCACGTTCAATCTCGACGAGGTCCTGCTCCCGCAGAGCGCGCCCCAGACGTT
>JAYUUU010000294.1:0-10335 GCA_043754395.1 Vicinamibacteria bacterium | reverse complement strand
GCGCTCGAAGACCTTGGCCTGGACGGTCTCGACGTAGTTGATTCGCTTGAAGCGGACGTCCACCAGTTCGACGCCGAACTGGGGCGTGATGGCCGCCGCTTTGGCGAGGATGACCGCGGCGATCTTCGCCCGGCCGGTGACCACTTTGACGTCCACCTCCGAACCCTCCTCCACGCCGCTCAGTTCCTCGGTCGCCTCGAATTCCCGGTTCGACGAGCGCACCAACTCGATCACGTCGAAGGAGGCCACGGCATTGCGCGTCTCGCCGTCGACGATGTCGTCGAGGCGGCTTTGCGCGCCTCGCTCGTCCTGCACCGCCTGGTAGAAACGCAGCGGGTCGGAGATCCGCCACCGGGCGTAGGTCTCGATCCACAGGTATTTCTTATCGCGGGTGGGGATCTGGTTGGGGTCGCCGTCGAACTCCAGCCAGCGCTTGTCGAATCGGTTGACCACCTGGATGAATGGGATCTTGAAGTGAAGCCCTGGGGTGGTCACGGCATCGCCTGCGGGTTTGCCAAAGACGGTCAGAACCGCCTGCTCGGTTTCCGAAAGGGTGAAGACGCTCGAGGCCCCGAGGACGAGGAGGATCGCGATGCGGACAACGTTGTTGATGAGACGCTGGCTCATTTCTTCTCCTTCGCCAGCGAGTCGAGTTGGAGCAAAGGAAGGATGCCCTTGGCCTGCTGATCGACGATGATTTTGCTGCCCGACTTCTCGAGCACGCGGGCGAGGGTCTCGAGGTAGAGCCTTCGGCGAGTGACCTGGGGAGCTTTTCGATACTCCTCATACACCGCCTCGAACCGCTTCCCATCACCCTCGGCCACGTTCACGCGCTCGAGCGCGTAACCCTCGGCCGAGCGCACCTGCTGTTCGGCCTGGCCCTTCGCCTGCGGCACCGCGGAGTTGTAGTCGGCGAGCGCCTCGTTGATCGCGCGCTCCTTTTCCTGGATCGCCTGGTTCACCTCGTTGAAAGCGGGCTTCACTTCGTCGGGCGGGTTCACGTCCTGCAGCACCAGCTGCTGGATCTCGATCCCGTTCCCGTAGAGGTCGCACAGTTTCTGAAGCTCCTCACGGGTCTGAAGGGCGATCGCCTCGCGGCCGATAGTCAGCACCTCGTCGACGCTGTGATCACCCACCACTTCGCGCATGGTGGACTCGGTCATGTCTCGGAAGGTCTCGGAGACGCTGCGCAGGTGGAAGAGATACTTGTAGGGGTCTTTGATCCGATACTGGACGATCCACTCCACGACCGCGACGTTGAGGTCGCCGGTCAGCATCAGCGCTTCCTTTTTCGACTCATCGGTGGTCCGGAACTCCGACTGGGCCCCGGCTCTTACCGTTTCGAAGCCAAACTCCATCTTGAGCTGCCGTTTGTCGGGCACGCGGGTGATCCGCTCGATGCCAAAGGGGATGCGGAAGTGCGGTCCCGGCCCCGTGGTGCGGACATACTTGCCGAAGCGCTGCACCACCGCGACCTCGTCGGCCGCCACCTGATAGAAGCCGGTGAACAGGAAGAGCAGCACGAGGGCTACGAGCCCGTAGTTCCTGAGCCGCTTCATACGTCCGCCGTCCGACCCCGACGTCATGCCCGACGCCGAGCCGGCCCGCCGGAATCGCCTTCCGAGGTCCGCGATCGCTTCCCAAAGGGGATCAAGGGGATCCTGCCGTCCATATTCAGCCATGCGCGCAGTATAGGGACCGCAGCGATGTCGAGTAGCTAAAGAGGCCGCAGATCCTACAGAGGGGCCGGGTTCGGATCGCGGCGTTTACGGGCGTGTGTAGCAGAGGCCGTAGCTCGGCGACTCAAAACACAAATCGCCCGATTCACTCGGGTGATTTGGACGTGAGGACTACTCGCCGAGCGCAGGCCGAGGGGGATCCTAAGGGGGGCCGGGTTCGTGTCCGGCCCCCCTTAGATAAAAAAGGGCGGGACTCGTTGCGAGTCCCGCCCCTTGCGGCAGAGGCCGCTACATTCCTACCAGCTCAGACGAGCGCCGAAACGAGCCACCCGGGGCGCCACGAGTGCCTGGATGTTGTTGGCGATCGTGCTGTTCTGGGTGCGCTGGCGGGCCTGGACGATATTGCTGTTCAGGACGTTGAACAGATCCACAGAGAGCGTGATCCGCGCCTTGCTTATGCGCACCGGCTTGTTCAAGCCGAGGTCCAGGTTCCTGTAGTTCGGCAGCCGGGTCTCACCGAGCGGAGCCAGGTAGACGGTCGTGATGCCGCCGCCGTTGGCTCTCGACGGGGTCTGGATCTGCAACGGCAGCGGGAAGCCCGAGCGCGCGTTGAAGGCCGCCGAGATCATGATCTGCTGCCACGGAACCGTGTAGGAGGCCTGGAACCGAGCTAGATAGGTAGCGTTCTGGAACACGTTGCCGATACCGCTGCCGGCACTCTCGGGCGCGTATTCGGCGCCGTCGAGATTCGCGATGTTCGTCGGGTCTTCGAACGAGCCCGCACCGTAGTTCACCTGGGTGTCGTTCAAGGTGAAGCTGCCATTCATGGTGAGGCCGTTGGTCAGCCGCTTGCGAGCCGTGAGCTCGAAGCCCAGGTAGGTGCGATCGATGTTCGGACGATTGGTGTACACGTAGGCCGAGGGGACCGCGGATGTGGGCTCGTAGTACGTGATCGCGGGGCAGGTGGGGTTCTGAGCCGCGACGCACGCGCCCGCTCCGGACGATGGAGCCTGGAAGTTGACGGCGCGGTAGTTCGCGTCGGTCCAGTTCGTGGTGTCGTTCCAGCGGAGGTTCGAAACCTTGCGGTAGATGCCGGCGACGCCGAACGCGAACGAGTTGCCGAGTTGCTTGTTGAACTCGAGGATCGCTTCGTCGGTGTGCTCGTTCTTGAGGCCGGTGTCGACCGTGCCCGGCGAGCTGAGCGAAGTCGGGTTGGTCGGGCTGTAGTTGCCGCCGAAATTCAGAGGCGTGCCGGTGATCGTGATTTCATTCGCCTGCACGTTGAGATCGCCGTTCCTGTCGACCCACGGGAAGCGAATGAAGGAGGCTTGAACGGGATTCAAAGTGCCCGCGATGTCGCCGTCGCCCAGCTGGTTCGCGTAACGAGCGAGGTTGAACTTGATGATGTTCTTGCCGTCGCCGGTGAGGTCGTAGTTGATGCCGAGACGGGGGACGATGTCCGTGAATTTCACACCGGCATCCGCACCCGCGAAATTGAGCGCGGGCAGGTGGTTGAAGGTGGCGCCCGTCGCCGTCGCCTGTCCGAAGAACGGATGCGCAGGAGCCACGGAGGCGTTAGCACGATCCCACTGGCGGTCGAGGCGGATGCCCGCCAGGATCGTCAGCTTGCCCTTGGTGAAGGTGTCCTGGATGTACGCGGACGTGTTGAAGACGTTGTAGTCCGTGAACGAGTCGCGGTACATGTTGGCTTCGGAAGCCTCAGACGACTGGAAGAGACGGTCGCCGTTGGCGTCGCGCCAGCGGGCCTCGACGTTTCCGCCGCGGTGGTTCCTGCTGATGGCCCGATCCTGCCGGTAGCGGACGCCGAACTTGAGCGCGTGATCGCCGCCTATGAAGCCGGAGGACGACCGGGTGCCGGTGAGATCGAAGCTGTTCGTCGGACGGACGAAGTAGCTCGCCTGGAACGAACGACCCCAGAGGCCCGTGGCCAGTTCCTGTGTCGGCTGAACCGCGGCGAGGGCCGGCTCCTGGAAGTCCAGGGTGAAGTTATTCCCGATGTGGGCGTACTGGAACTCCATCATGAACCGGTCGGAGAAGACGCGGCGGAGCGAAGCCTTGTAGGTCTTCGGGATGCCGATCTTCCAGAGCTTCGAACCGAGGGTTTCGTCGATGACCGCGCCCTGACGGTAGGCCGTCTCGATCGGACGCAGGTCGGAAGAGTCGCGCGCGTTCCGGTCCTTCTTCGCGGCGTTGAAGAACAGCGAGAAGTGAGTGTTGCTCGAAACCTGGTACGCGAGTTTCGCGTTGTAGGTCTTGAGGGTGGTGAGGTCGGTGTTGAGGCAATCCTTGACCGTTTCGAACGGGAACGTCGCGGCGTTTGCCGGAGTGATCGCGGCGCAACCACCCGACTTCAAGAAGAAGTTGTTGACGCCGACCTTGATGTCCTGGGTACCGTAGCTGCCCCAGGCCCAGATCTTGCCCTTGACGATCGGGCCGCCCATTTCGCCGCCCCAGTCCTTGATGTTCTGAATGGGGTTGCCGGAGCTTGCGCCCTGGCGGCGCAGGTCGTCGGTGACGTTTGTCGACTGGTACTTCTCGTCGGTGTAGTAGTAGCGCGCCGAACCCTTGAACTTGTCGGTGCCGCTCTTGGTCACGAGGTTGATGCCGACGCCGGGGCTCTGCATGGTGACGTCAGCACCTCCCGTGGAGATCTGCATTTCTTCGAATGCGTCGAAGTCGTAGTAAACGGGCGAGGCGCCGGTCGCGGCCATGTCGGTGATGTCGATGCCGTCGAGGTTCCACTTCGACTGGTTGGAAGGCGTGCCGCGGGCCACGTAGCCCGACTGCTGACCGGACATGTTGCCGCCGATGTTCTCGCGGTCGATGATGATGCCGGCCGACTGCTGCATGATGACCCAGGGGTCGCGGGCCGAGGGAACGTTTTGAAGAGCTTCCTGGTTGAAGGAGGAGATGCGGCCGTTGTTGCGCGTGTCGATGAGGGGCGCTTCGCCCGTGATCGTCACCACTTCCTGCATGGCGGAGACATCGAGGGTCGCGTTGATCTGAGCGTTCTGGCCGATCTCGAGCCGGATCTGGTCTCTCACCACCGTGGTGAATCCGGCGAGCTCGAACTTCACGGAGTACACGCCGATCGGAATCGACGGGAAGCGATAAACGCCGGTGGCGCCGGTGACAGCGCTTTGCGGCTGGATGAGGACTGGGCTTGTGAGGGTGACGGTGACGCCCGGGACGACGGCGCCGCTTTTATCGGCGGCTTTTCCGTAGATTTCTCCTGTGATCTGCGCATGCGCGGATCCAGCGAGTAGAACGATGGCGGACGCGAGCGCCGCCAAATTTTTGAGTGACATCATGTCTACTTTCTTCCTCTGAGGGTGGAGGACAAGCGCTGGATTTACAGCGCAGGATGGAGTGGAAGAACAGTACACGCATCCCCCATCAGCGTCAATTCCTTGAACGTCTTTTGGCATCCGACGTTCAGTCGGGTGGGTTCGCCTCGTGGGCGGAAAGCCGTGCCTAGCGGACTTCGGCGGCCTCGCGGGGCAGTACTTTCAGCCGGGTGTACGACTGCAGGACTGAAGTGGCTTCGCCGATGTGAACCCGCAGGGTGTAATCGCCGGGCGGGATGTCACCGGGAGTGAAGCCGAGCACGTAGGAGCGGCGTCCTTCGTCTCCGTTCAGGACCTTTTCGACCGTGATGGCGCCGGGCGGAAAGCGGTTGCCCGAGTCGTCTGCGAGAACTGATCGGATGTCGATGTCGATGGCCGGGTCGCGCGCGCGATCCGGGTCGTAGGCGATGAGCACCAGATGCTCCCTCCTCCCGGGACGGACGCTCATGTCGGTGCGAGGGAGAAAATGGGCGCCCGAAAGCGAGATGTCTTTAGGGAGACCCGTCTGATCTCCGCTCCGCAGCGCCACTTCCATCCATCCCTGGCCGCTGTCCATGAAAAGAGGGGGAAGGAGAAAACCGCGCGCCGCCTGTCGTTCGGGAACCGTGACCTCGAAGAAGCGCGTAGTTGATTCACCGGTCTGAGGTCTTTGGGCCAGGAACTTCAACTGGTATTTGCCCGGAGGAACGTCGAACCGGCCGGCGAAGGAAAGACCCAGGAAATCCGCGTTGCTCCCCTCGAGCCGAAGGAAGTGCGCGAAGTGGCCCGCTACTTCGCCCGCGGGTGTCGTTGCGTACCCGTACATCTCGAGGGGGCCCGCTGAGGCGCTGATCGAGCTTCTGGGAATCTGCACCACGATCCCGAGGCTCTGCTTCGCGGTGTCGGTTGGGACCGGAAGGATGAGCACGCGGAAGGGCAGATTGTCCGGCTGGGGAGTTCCATCGCCGCTCGCGACGAGGAGTTCGGCCGCTTCGAACTGACGCTGGAGAGTGGGCGGGGTCACCGTCGCCGCGAGTGCAGAACGTTCGAAGAAACCCGGTCGATGGGAGATGCGGATGCCTTTCGGTTTCACCCGGACCTTCAGTTTCCGGAAACCTCCATCAGGTTTCACGTCTCGCGGCTGGACGCCGAGCACGTAGTACCGGCTCGTCATGTCGGCCATCTCGCGCAGGACGGGGAGGAGATTGTTCGCATCCTTAAAGAAGCGCCCGCCGGTTTCTGAAGCGATGTAACCAAGCGACTCGCGTCCGGAAGCGTCCCGGGTCGCCATCCCCGCAGCTGCGGTCTGGTTGTATTCCTCTTTGACGCCAAGCCCGGCGAGGTCTACGGAATGGACGACCGCGTCGGCGCGGGAAAGACTTTGCATCGCCTCTTCCACGATGCCCCGCATACGCGGGTCGCCGTAACGCGAGTCGCTGTCCACCTCCCAGATGCGTCCCGCCACGATCGCTTCGCTCGTGCGGTTCTGTTCGACCTTGTCCTGGCCGGCGAGCAGTGTGCTGCTGAAGCCCGTGGAGAAATAGACGATCTGCTTTCGGCCGCTGACCCGGCGCAAAGAGAGCCCCAATTGCTCGAAGCTTTCGAGGAGGGTGATCACGCGGGCGCGGTACGACTGGTCTTCCGCGCTGCGCGCGCGCGCGGCGAGAGCCGCGATCACGCTCTCGAGAACCGCCGACGGCGTATCGCCCTGATTGATGGAGTCGCGCTCGGGCGTGAGGTCGGTGGCCGCGAAGTCGGCGGCAATGGCCAGAGGGTCGGAGATCCTCGTGAGACTCGCGACGCCCAAAGTGTGAATCGCGTGTTCGACCACGCGCCTGTCCTCGGTGAAGTTCGCGACAAGGCGTATGCCCCGGAGGAAGTCGAACGTGGCGACGGCCACGAGGTCCGATTCGGCAAGACCTGTTCTTACGAATTCCTTGGCGGCGCCGCGGGCCCGCGCAAGCCCCGCGGGGTCGGTGAACGACTTGTCGAACAGAAGAAGGAAGCGCCTGCGCGCAGCGGAGGTCTGTCGGATTTCATCCTGTAGCTCCGGGGCGCTCGTGTCGATGTATCGGAACGAGACGACTTCAACATCCTTGCCATCTTGCTGAACTGAGAAATCCTTCGCGGTGAGACCGGCCACGGCCCCGCCTCCCCGGCCGGAGACGAACACGGGAACCTGGACAAGGGCCACGTCGGAGCCGAAGACGAGCGGCTTCTTCTGATCCTCCGCCCAGGCGGGTGCTACGCAACAGGCGACTCCGACGATGAAGCCCGAAAGATGACGACGGGAACGCAATGAAAAGCGAATCATTATGAGGAACGCCTCCGATCCATGACCTATGGGACCACACTCCCTTGCTCGCTCGCAACCCTGAGCGCTCGCGATCCGTGTTCGCGAACATAGAATCGACAGGCTGTGGCAAGAAGACGCGACACGCGGGCAGAGCCCTTGGAGCCTCCCGAGCTCACGGCGCCGGCCGCGCGCTCACGCGGTCGTTGGCTCCTCGGCATCGGCATCGTTGCGGCCTTGGGCGCCGGTTGGCTTCTCATGCGGCCGCGCACTCTGCCGAGGGATCGCGGACTTTCGGTCCTCCTGATTTCTATCGATACGCTGCGCGCGGACGCCTTGGGCGTGTATGGGAACACGAAGGTGCAAACGCCGTGGATCGACCGGCTGGCGAAAGAAGGCGTTCGGTTCGAGAAGGCTCATGCGCACAACGTCGTCACGCTTCCGTCGCACTCCAACATCCTCTCCGGCCAGTACCCGCTGACCCACACGGTTCGCGACAACACAGGCTTCCATTTTCCGGCCGGCCAGGAAACGCTCGCCACCATGCTCAAGGCGAAAGGCTTTGCCACCGGCGCTTTCGTGAGCGCTTTCGTTCTCGACTCACGTTTCGGCCTCGATCGCGGCTTCGACGTCTACGACGATCAAACCGTGGCGATCGAACGCCAGGGCCCGTTCATGGTTCCAGATCGCAAGGGAGTTGAAACGGTAGCTCGCGCAGTCCGCTGGATCGAGGCCCAGGGCGATCATCAGTTCTTCGCGTTCGTCCACCTCTACGATCCGCATTTTCCGTATCAACCCGGCGAGCCTTTCGCGTCACGCCACAAGGACGAGCCTTACTACGGCGAAGTCGAGGCCGCGGACGCGGCGCTCGAGCCGCTCCTGAAACCGATCCTCGATGGTCCGCGCGGAAAACGCACTCTCGTCATTCTCACTTCGGATCATGGGGAGGGCCTGGGCGAGCACGCCGAGTCGACCCATGGCACCTTCGCCTATGAATCGACGCTCCACGTTCCCCTGATCTTCGCGTTGCCCGGCGTCAAGGGTCGCGAGGTGTCCGAGATGGTTCGGCACGTCGACGTTGTCCCGAGCGTTCTTGACGCTCTTGGAATGAGTCCGCTCAAAGAACTCCCGGGAACGAGTCTCTGGCCGCTGGCTCTTGGCGGGCCAAACACCGCGCCAGTCTCGTATTTCGAGTCGCTGTCGGCATCTCTCAATCAGGGCTGGGCGCCCCTGCGCGGAATCCTGGATGGCCGGCACAAATACATCGACCTCCCGCTTCCCGAGCTCTACGACCTCACGGCCGATCCGGGTGAAACGAAGAACCTCGTGGCCCGCGAACCCGAGGTCCTCGAGCGGCTCAGAAGTTCGCTCGCCCGGGAGCGCCAGCGGGACCGGGGAGTGAATCGTGGCGCCGAGGACGCGGCAACCCTTGAACGGCTGCGCGCCCTTGGCTACGTCGCCGCATCGGCCCAGGCGGTTCAGAAGGACGTGTACACCGCGGCCGACGATCCCAAGAATCTGATCGAAATTGACACCCGGAATCGTTCGGTGGTTACCGCTTTCATGAATGGACAGATCGACGAAGCGATTGGCCTGGCGAAGGAGAATCTGCGGCAGCGACCCACCATGTCGGGCGCCAATCTCCAGCTCGCCTATCTCGAGCGCGCCCGCGGCAATCTGCCGGCCGCGATCGACGCGGCGCGTCGCGCCGTTTCACTGAAACCGTTGGACGCCGAGGGTCTGGCACTTCTCGGGGCCTACCTGACGGAGGCCGGTCGCGCCCGTGAGGCAGTAGCGCTTCTCGACCCTTATGTGAGGGGGGCCGCCCTTGACTACGACGTGGTCACGGCTCTGGGTCTCGCGCAAGCCTCTTTGGGCCAGACGGTAAAAGCCCGCGAGGCTTTTGAGTCCGCGCGCAGGCTCGACCCCGGGAACGCCATGGGTCTCGTGAATCTCGGGACACTCTCGCTCATGACCGGCGATCGAGCCTCGGCCCGGGCGGCGCTCACCGAAGCCCTCTCGCTCGACCCGGGGACCGCGAAGGCCCACAACACTCTGGGCGTGATGGCTGCGCAGGAGGGCAGGCTCGAGGAGGCGATCACCCACTGGCGAACCGCCTCGGATCTCAACCCCAAGGATTACCAGACTCTCTTCAATCTGGGCTCGACCCTGGACCGCCTTGGGCGACCCGCCGAGGCCGAGCCCTTCTACCGCCGCTATCTCGAGGTGGCCCCCGCGGCCCTGGAAAGCCGGGATATTGAACGAGTCCGGCGCCGGCTGGGATCCTCGTAGCATCCAATAATCGGAATATCAGCCGCCGGTTTTGGATCGGCTGCATTCGAAAACATGGACGCGTATCCGCTGGTCCTGTTGCGGTAACTGCCTTATTTGACTATATTTCGGATCAACAATCGGGCGGTCAGGCCCTCCTGGTACCTGGCTTGCTTTGATCAGTGCTGGCTTGGACACACTGTCCGGCAGTTCAACAAACAAAACATGAGGAGTATCGAATGAAGAAGATCTTCAATCTCGGCCTCGCCATCTTATTGATGGCAAGTGTCGGGGCTTTCGCCCAGACGGCAACGGGCAACGTTTACGGAAAGGTTGTCGACCAGTCCGGCGCAGTTCTGCCCGGCGCTTCGGTCACGATTTCCGGCGAAGCGGGCTCGCGCACCAGCGTCACCGGTTCGGACGGCACGTTCCGCTTCCTGAACCTGGACCCGAGTGAGTACACCGTTTCCGTGGCCATGCCCGGTTTCGGCACCGCCAACCGGAAGATCACGGTCCAGACCGGTCTCTCCGCGACCCTCGATGTCGCGATGAAGGTCGGCGGCCAGGCCGAAACGGTTGAAGTCACCGCCGAGTCGCCGCTTGTCGACGTCAAGAAGCGCGGCACCAGCGCCAACCTGACCGCTCAGGACCTCATCGATACTCCGAACTCGCGCGACCCCTGGGGCATCATGAACCAGGTGGCGGGCGCCCTCGTCGACCGCGTCAACATCGCGGGCAACGAGAA
>JAYUUU010000293.1:0-5859 GCA_043754395.1 Vicinamibacteria bacterium | reverse complement strand
GACAAGGGCGCCGTGCTCTTCGTGAAGAGAGTTCCCTACGCCGAAGCGATCGCAGGCGCCCCCGCCCGAGAGGACGCGATCCGCGCGTTCATGGAGAAGACCATCCAGACGGTGAGCGCCGCGATCGCGAAGGGCAAGATCACGTAGCTTCGTCGAGGGTTCGGGGTTTCGCGGAACGCGATCCCGAACCCGCATCCCTACGAAGGAAGTTGGTCACCCACGTCACCCCCGCGACTGGCCGACACACCGTTTGCGAGCCGGCCGTCCCCACTCCGTCTGGGGGGAAAGCGGGGGCCTGGCGCGGAACTCCGTTCTCACCCGCGAAACCTCCGACGTGCAGCTGAAGCGGCGGTTCAGAGTTTCGCGGAACGCCGTTCTCACCCGCGAAACGGCGCGGTCGTCATTGCGAGTCGGTTCACGGATCAAGCTCCGTGACTGTCGAGGGAAACCCCACGTCGTCATCGCGAGTCCGTTCACGGATCAAGCTCCGTGACTGTAGAGGGAAACCCCACGTCGTCATCGCGAGGAAGCTCATCGAACGAGGGTGACGAAGCAGCTCAGCTAACGAGCCGCGATCGTCATTGCGAGAAAACTCATCTAACGAGGGTGACGAAGCAATCTCTCAAGCTTCGTAGTGGTGGCCCGCGTGGCCGGAATAGGCCGATGGGTCTTCCGCGCATCGCGGGTGTCGCTACGGGCAGGGCACCTGGGCGTTCCCCTCGTCTCCGTGGGCCGCATGGCGTTTTCTTAAGAATGAGGGGAGCTACCGCTCCCCAACGACCTCATAGGAGCCTTGCGGCCCGCGCTTCGTTTCGCCTCTCCCGTCGAGTACGAACGCGAGCGGACTGCTTCGTGCCCCGAGGCCAGGCTTCGCGCTCGGGAGCTTCTCGACGGCCTCCTCGCAGTGACGGTTAAAAAACAACGGTCCGTCATTACGCGACGACGTGGATGCGGACGCTCGGGACGGTGCGTGGTTTTGGGGATTGCTTCGTCGCCCTCGGTAAATGAGCGTCCTCGCAATGACGGACGCGGTTCACTCGACGAGCTGCTTCGTGCCCCGAGGGCAGGCTTCGCGCTCGCCCTCTTCTCGATGAGCTTCCTCGCAGTGACGGAACCGACGTAAACAGCGGTTTGCACCGGCTACGGCCGAGTACGGCCACGAGCACGAGGACGCTTAAGGGGCGCCGTTACACCTCGCGGAGGAGGTGGCCCATCTTTCGCTTCTTTGTTTCGAGGTAGTGCCTGGAAATGTCCGTCGGGGCGATCTCGATCGCGACTCGCTCTGTGATCTCGAGGCCGTAGCCTTCAAGACCCACGAACTTGCGCGGATTGTTCGTCATCATCCGGAGTTTCTGGATGCCGAGTTCGGCAAGGATCTGCGCGCCGATGCCGTAGTCGCGCTGGTCAGCCTTGAAGCCGAGTGACTCATTCGCCTCCACCGTGTCCTGGCCCTCGTCCTGCAGCGCGTAGGCGCGGATCTTGTGAATGAGACCGATCCCCCGGCCCTCCTGGCGCAGATAAAGGAGGACGCCCGCGCCCTCCTTCACGATGCGGTCAAGTGCGGTGTCGAGTTGCTCGCCGCAGTCGCAGCGGCGCGAGCCGAAGATGTCGCCGGTGAGGCACTGCGAGTGCACGCGGACGAGAACCGGCCGGCCGTCGCGCACGTCGCCGTGAACGAGGGCGATGTGCTGCTCGCCATCCACGACGCTCTCGAAGGCGTGAATCCTGAAAGCGCCGGCCTTGGTGGGCAGGTTGGCTTCGGCGATCTTTCGCACGAGGCGCTCGTTGGTCATCCGGTACTGGATCAGGTCGCGGATGGTGATCATCTTGATGTTGTGCTCGGCGCAGAAGATCTCCAGTTGCGGGACGCGCATCATGGTGCCGTCATGCGCCATGATTTCGCAGATCACTCCCGCAGGCTTGAGGCCTGCGAGGCGCGAAAGATCGACCGCCGCCTCGGTCTGACCCGCGCGGACGAGGACGCCGCCGTCGCGGGCGCGCAGGGGAAACATGTGCCCGGGACGCGCGAGGTCTTCGGCTTTCGTGTTCGGGTCCACCGCGGCGAGGATGGTGGTCGCGCGATCCGAAGCCGAGATCCCCGTGGTCGTGCCCTTCTTCGCCTCGATGGGCACGCAGAAGGCGGTGCCGAACTTCGCCGAGTTCTCGGTGTCCTGCACCATCAGAGGAATGCGGAGCTGATCGAGACGCTCGCCGGTCAGAGGCAGGCAGATGAGGCCACGGCCGTGGGTGGCCATGAAGTTGATGGTCTCGGAGGTGACCTTCTCCGCGGCGATCGTGAGGTCCCCCTCATTCTCGCGGTCTTCATCATCCACGACCACGACCATGCGGCCGGTGCGGATGTCGTCGATGGCGTCTTTGATGGAGGCGAAGGCCAAGGGTGGTTTCCTCTTTGGTTCGTTTCTTGAAGGAGATCCAATGCTACTTTGTCAGGAGCTTCTCCACGTATTTGGCGATCATGTCAACCTCGACGTTCACGAGGTCTTGGGCCTTGAGCCGGCCGAGGATCGTGACCGCGAGGGTGTGCGGAATCACCGCGACCTTGACTCTCGTGCCGGTCACCGCGGCGCAGGTGAGAGAAACGCCGTCGATCGCGATCGAGCCCTTCTCCACGCAGTACCGGACGAGGTCCTTGGGGAGTTCGAAGGTGATTTCGCTCGACGACCCGGTTTCGCGAATCGACGCTACCGTGGCGACGCCGTCTATATGACCCTGCACGAAGTGCCCATCGAGACGCTCACTCAGGCGAAGGGGCCGCTCCAGGTTCACTCCAGCGCCCGGGCGCAGACGCTTGTCGAAGCGGGTGCGGGCCACGGTTTCGCGGGCCAGGTCGAACCGGATCACGCCGGCCTCGATGCTGGTCGCGGTCAGGCAACAGCCGTTCACCGACACCGAACCACCGAGGCTCAAGTCCGCGGCGGTCTTTTTCGCGCGGACGACGAGGCGATGTACGTCGCCCTCCGGCTCGCATGAAATGACTTCCCCGATTTCCTCGACGATTCCTGTGAACATGGCGTCAGGCCTTTCGCTCGTAGACCTCGACCTCGAGGCCGCTCGCGTCTCCGAGTCCATACCGCATGGTGGCCGATGATTCCAAAGTCGCGCGGCGAACCGGGACGGCTTCGCTCAGAACGCGCGGGTTCCGGCCTCCCACGACCGACCGGCTTCCGCGGCCTCCCAGGATCAGGGGCGCCCTGAAAATCACCATCTCGTCGAAGAGCTTCTCGCGCACGAAGGAACCCATCACTTCCGATCCGCCCTCAACGAGCAGAGACGTGAATCCGCACCCGAAAAGGGAGCCAAGTGCCGCATCAAGCCAAACCCGCCCGTCACGGCTCTCGACTACAAGAACTCTCACGCCTTTCTTCTCGAGACCGCGGCGACGAACCTCACCCGCCTCTGAGCCGATGAGAATGACCGGATTCCGGCGGGCGGACTTCACGAGCCGAGAGGCGTGAGGCAGCCGCAAGTGGGAGTCGAGCACCACGCGGGTGAAGGGCCGGGCCGTCCTCGGCTCGGGCAGCAGTCTCGGGTCGTCGTGGATCGCGGTTTGAAACCCCACGAGGACGCCATCGAAAAGCCGCCGCAGCCTCCGTGCCGCTCTGCGTTGCGCCGGCGACGTGATCCATTTGGACTCACCGGTCGCGGTGGCGATACGGCCGTCAAGGGTCATGCCCGCTTTGAGGGTGGTGAACGGACGCTGCCTTCGCATCGCGGTATTGAAGTGCTGGACGAGGCGCTGTGCTTCGGCACCGAGAACCCCCTCGACCACCTCGATCCCCGCCGCGCGAAGCATGCGAACACCTTTGCCGCGCACGTTCGGGTTGAAGTCCCGCGCGCCGAATACCACGCGCGCGATCCCGGCCTCGATCAGCCGGGGCGCGCAAGGCAGAGTCCGTTTGCCCGGATTCGGAGCGCACGGCTCGAGGGTCACATAGGCGGTGGCGCCACGCGCCTTCGCTCCGCCCTCGGCGAGGGCGATGGCCTCGGCGTGAGGCATTCCCGCGCGGACGTGAAACCCTTCGCCCACCACTCGGGAGCCGCGCACGAGGACGCAGCCCACGGGTGGGTTCGGGTTCGTCTCACCAAGGCCGCGCTCGGCGAGTTCGAGAGCCCGCCGCATGAAGCGCTCGTCTAACGCCACCAGGGCCGCGCTCAACCGAGCAGTCCCTCCGCGAACGACGCAGCATCGAAGGGTACGAGGTCGTCGAGCCCTTCTCCGAGCCCGACATAACGGATCGGGACCTTCATCGCGGAGACGATGGCGACCGCGATGCCGCCCTTGGCGGTTCCGTCGAGCTTGGTCAGGACGAGGCCGGTGAGGGGTATGGCCCGCGCGAACTCCTGCGCCTGCGACAATCCATTCGACCCGGTGGTGGCGTCGAGCACGAGGAGCGTCTCGTGGGGCGCGCCCTCCGCCTCTCGCGCGGCAATGCGACCCATCTTCGCGAGTTCGGCCATCAGATGCGCCTTGTTCTGCAGGCGGCCCGCGGTGTCCACGAGCACGCGCTTCGTGCCCGCGGCACGCGCCTTCCGCAAACCATCCGTCACCACCGATGCCGGGTCCTGCCCTTCGCGCGATTCATGGAACGCGGCTCCGGAACGTTCCGCCCACGTCTTGAGCTGGCCCACCGCGGCCGCACGAAACGTATCCGCGGCCACGATCAGTGTGCTCTCGGACGCGGTACGAAAGCGCGCGGCGAGTTTTCCGATGGTGGTCGTCTTTCCCACGCCGTTTACGCCCACGACGAAGATGACATGGGGATTCCCCTGCTGGACCTCCGGCCCGGAAATATCAAGGATCACGCGCACTCTGTCCTTGAGCGAGAGGCGGATGAGACCCGGGTCGGCGCCGCCTTTGAGATCGCGGCGTATCGCGGTGAGAATCTCCGAGGCCGCCGCAGGGCCGAAGTCAGCGGCGATCAGCGTCTCTTCCAGGGTATCGAGAGTGGCGCCATCGAGGTTGGCCAGGCCGCGAACGAGGTCGGTGACGTCGGTGTTGAGGACGGCGCGCGTGCGCGCCAGACCCTGCTTGAACTGTTCGAGGAGCCCCATGGACCCCTCAGTCTATTTCCTACTGCGGGAAACCCCTCAGTTTCTCGGCGGCCTGCCGGCCCGAAGCGCCGAGCGGATCCTTCTTCACCACCTGCTCGAACGTCGCGCGTGCGTCCTGGAAACGGCCGACGCGCAAATAGGCATCCCCAAGGGAGAGCTGCAGCATCGTGTTGTTCCCGGTTTCCTTCATGCCGGCCTCCAGCTGAAGGATCGCCGTTTCCGGTTGGCCCTTGGTCATCAAGACATCCGCGATGCCCACGTAAGCGGCCGCGAGCCCCTTGTTCCTGTTCTGGGCCGCCTGGAACCAGGTGAGAGCCTCGTCGTACTCCTTCTCCTCGAAGAAGGCCTGGCCGAGGTTCCACGCGGTCACCTCGGGAGTCGGACACTGCGGGTCGGCGAAGGCGCGTGCGAGTTCGGCCTTGCCGTCGGTGCGCTTGCCGAGCCGGAGCAACGCGATGCCGAGGTCATTCCGCAAGTCCACGTAGTCCGGGTTGAAGGTGAGAGCCTTTTGCGCGGCGTCCGCTGCTTTCTTGAAATTGGTGTTGCGGCACGTCGAATCGTTCGGCCGGCATTTGTCGGCGAGCTGCGAGTAAGTGATGCCGAGTCCCTTCAGGTAGAAAGCATTCTGAGGGTCCTTGTTGAGTGCTTGCTGGATTTCGGCGAGCGCGCGCGCGGGAAACCCTTCCCGCAGCATGCGCACGCCGGCGTTGAAACGAATCTCGGCCTCCGGGTCCTGGGCGACGCCTGGAGCGGCGAGAGCCAGCAAGGCCACGAGCCCGGCACAGT
>JAYUUU010000292.1:0-3217 GCA_043754395.1 Vicinamibacteria bacterium | reverse complement strand
CGTTCGGAGGCGTAGCTCAAGCAGGTATCGCTCGGGCCCGCTCGTAAGAGCGGTTCCCCGAGCGAGACTCGCGCCCACGGCAAAAAAGAGGTCTCAAGGAAACCTATGAATGTGCAGCAGTCGTCAATCGGCAACCCGCGCTGGACCTCGGGGACGTCCCCGAAAGATCGCGTCGCAGCGGCGCTCCGGTCGGATGAGAGGGTGCGGGCCGTCAAGGTGACGGCCGTGAGAGACGGCGTCGTCCACCTCTCCACCAAGGGCGCCAGTCTGCAAGAACAGTTGCGGGCGATCGAACTCGCCTGGGGTGTGGCGGGAGTCGCGAGCGAAGCCTGAGGGGGTCCCAGGGCTCGGGGATCCCTCGTGACCCGGGGTGCGCGCTCAGCTTG
The DNA here is from genome assembly GCA_043754395.1 of Vicinamibacteria bacterium. Lineage (GTDB taxonomy): Bacteria > Acidobacteriota > Vicinamibacteria > Fen-336 > JAGNNV01 > JAGNNV01. Next base: position 2,831 of record JAYUUU010000292.1, on the reverse strand, counting down.
TTCAGGACCGGCGGTTCGGGGATCCCTCGTGGCCAGGCTTCGCGCTCGAAAACGTTCAAGCGGGCCGCTCGGGGATCCCTCGTCGAAGCGTTCAGTGACTCCTCGGGATGCTTTTTGCGCCTCGTTATATGGCGCAAAAAGCAAATGCGCGAAGGCTGTAGGGGCGGCTACATCCTTCGCGCAGGACGGACTGTACGCAGGTTGGAAGATCAAGGGGGCACGATGCCTATTGATTCGCGCATCGAAATCTGGTGTGCGCACGAGACAACTTTGACGAACGGTTGCCAAGACCGCGTGCCAAGCGGGACGGCCCGACTATAATCTGTCCTTCTTGGGGTCACCCGTCCGCGGCGACCCCGTCAAAGCTCTGCTTCCCTCGCGACTTGCGGTCTCTGGAAGCAGGCGCTTGATCCAAAGGCCCGAAGCTCCCCCTCAATGATCCACGTCGAAGGTTTGTCCAAGCGCTACGGCGCGCGCGTTCTCTGGGAGAACGTCAACTGGCACGTCAAGAAAAACGACCGCATCGGTCTTTGCGGCCCGAATGGCGCGGGCAAGTCGACGCTGCTTAAGATCCTCGCCGGTACAGAAGAGTACGACTCGGGCCAGGTCCGTATGGCCTCGGATCTGACCATCGGCTATCTGCCCCAGGACGGAATCTCCCACAAAGGCCGCACCCTGCACGCAGAGGTTTCCCTCGCTTTCGCCCCTCTTCTCGCCCTCAAAGAGGAGCAGAACCGGATCGAGGCGACCCTCGAGCACGAAGAGCCCGGCACCACCGAGGAGGAGCACCTCGCTCTTCTCGACCGCTACGCCGAGGTGATGGAGCAGTTCAAGCAGAAGGGCGGCTTCGAGATGGACATTCGCATCGCGAACGTCCTGCGGGGCTTAGGCTTCAAGCCCGCTGAAAACCAGAGACTGTGCGAAGAGTTCTCGGGCGGCTGGCAGATGCGCATCGCTCTCGCGAAGCTCCTTCTTCAGCGGCCGAACCTCCTGCTGATGGACGAGCCCACGAACCATCTCGACCTCCCCGCCTGCAACTGGCTCGAGGAATATCTTCACGACTACGAAGGCTCCGTGGTCCTCGTCTCTCACGACCGGTTCTTCCTCGACGCCGTCGTCAAGCGGATCACTCAGGTCGAGTTGCGGACGCTCACCGACTATCACGGCAACTACTCGAAATACCTCGTCGACTATCAGTTGAATCTCGAGAACCTCCTCGAGTCCCATCGCCGCCAGTCGGAGGAGATTGAGAGAACCGAAGCCTTCATCAATAGGTTCCGCTACCAGGCGACAAAGGCACGCCAGGTCCAGAGCCGGATCAAGCAGCTCGACAAGGTCGAACGCATCGAGATTCCACCCCAGCGCGCGAAGATCCACTTCAACTTCCCCGAAGCGCCCAAGGCAGGCCGCGTCGTGCTCGAAGTGAAAGACCTTCACCGCGCGTACGGCTCAAACGTCATCCTCGATAAGGTGAATCTCACCGTCGAGCGCGGCGACCGCATCGCCCTGGTGGGCCCAAACGGCGCCGGCAAGTCGACGCTCATGCGCGTTCTCGCGGGCACCGACAAGCCCACGAGCGGCAGCGTCACTCTGGGCCATCAGGTCGTTATGGACTACTTCGCGCAGAACCAGGCGGATGTCCTCACCGGCGCGCAGACCGTCTATGAAGAGATGGCGGGCACGAGCCCGACCACCATGGTCCCGATGATTCGCTCGATTCTCGGCGGCTTCCTCTTCTCAGGCGACGACGTCTACAAGAAGGTCACGGTTCTCTCGGGCGGAGAGCGCAACCGTCTCGCCCTCGCGAAGATGCTGCTGAAGGCGAGCAACCTTCTCCTGCTCGACGAGCCCACGAACCACCTCGACATCGATTCGAAGGACATCCTGCTCGAAGCGCTCGCCGCGTACACGGGCACGATCGTCTTCGTGTCGCACGACCGACACTTCGTGGATCGCCTCGCGATGAAGGTGATCGACGTGGGCGACACGAAGGCCACGATGTACCCCGGCGGATACGAGGACTTCCTCGATTGGCGCAAGCGCGTGGAGGCCGGTGAAGCGGGAGCGGGGACGCCCGCGCCCCAAAAGCCCAAGCCGCCGAGCCTTACCGAAGTGAAGACGGCCGTGGTCAAGGCGGTCGCCACGACGCCCGGGCTTCCTCAGAAGCCGCCCCCCGCACCCATGCCGGAGAAACGTTCGGCGGTTGCGGCGCCCCTGCCCACGTCGAACCCGCTCGCTCCGCGCCTGCGAAAGCCCGAACCCGCGGACGCGAAAGCGGTGGCCGAGGCGGAGCGCCAGGCCCGCATCGCGTTTGACCGGGCGGAGAAGAAGCGCAAGCAGCGTCTCGACGAAATCGAGAAGCGGATCGCGGAGAAAGAGGCGGCGGTCGGCGAGCTTGAGAAAGCGATGACCGAGCCCGGCTTCTTCGACGATCGCGCGCGCGCCGAGAAGGCTGCGAAGGATCGCGAGTCTTTGATGTGGGAAGTGAACGACCTCATGAGCCAGTGGGAACTCATGCAGCAGGAGACAGTGCCCGCGTCCTGACGCGGTTCTCTCCGATAATCAGGGCTCCATGCCCGAACTCCCGGACCTGACCGCCTACGTCGAGGCCCTCGATCGCTTCATCGTCGGCCGAACCGTGGAAAAGGTCCGTCTCGTCACTCCCTTCCTCGTTCGCAGTTGGGAGATCCCGGTCTCTGCGGTCAACGGCAAGCGTGTTGTGTCGGCGGAGCGCCTCGCGAAGCGGATAGTCATCGGCTTCGAGGAGGATCTCTACTTCGTCATCCACCTCATGATCGCGGGCCGGTTCCATTGGCGGAAACGCGGAGCCG
>JAYUUU010000291.1:0-4079 GCA_043754395.1 Vicinamibacteria bacterium | reverse complement strand
TCGAAGTTGCGGCTCAAGGTCTGGAGGGCCTCGCGATTCTCACGGTCCTCCGCCTCCTTGAGCAGCCGCTTCAGTTCCTGGTACTCGCCGCTCTTCCTTTGAATGACGCCCTGACGTTCCTCGGCCTTGAAACTCGCGATCGCGTCCTGGCGCCGCCCCAGGCCCATGTAGGCCCGGCCGAGCTGGTAGTTCGGGAAGTAGTCGAAGAGCTGGACCGAGTAGTCCCGTTCGCTCAGACTCGAGGTGGACTTGAGGGCCAGGGCCTGGGTGAGCCGTCGCCTGGCTTCCTCGAAGCGGTTGTTCTTGAGGTCTTTGTCCTTGGCGTCCAGGTACAGCTCTTTCCAGTCCTCGGCCGCCATCACACGGACTCCGGGCAGAGTCAGGCCCAGGAGGATGAGGAGAGTGATGGCGCGGCGCACTTCGGCCATCTTAATCAATCGCCTCAGGAGCGCCCCCCGGGGTCAGGCGCCCGGGGATCTCTCGAAGAAGAAGATCCGCTCGAGCCTTCGCCCGAGATCCGGCATGGCGAGCGGCGAGAAGGAGGGGGCTCGCGTCACCAGCCGTTCCCACTCGGCCGCTCGCTCGTCGTCGCGGCGGAGGAGGCGCAGAGCCCAGACCTTGAGAAGCCTCGTGCGGACGTCCTCGGGATCGGCGGCTAAAGTTGCGTCGAGAGAAGGGAGGGCGATCTCGGACTTGTTCTCGAAGATGAGAGCGAGGGAGCGGTTGAACGAGATGTCGTTTTTCCGGTGGTCTCCAAAGAACAGGGCCCGCTCGAAGGCCCCCGACGCTTCGGGATCGCGCAGCCGGAACCTCGCGACGCCGAGGTTATTCAGCACCGCGGCTGTCTCCTGCTCTACCCGCAGCTGTTCGAGAAGGTCCCGCGCTTCCGCGTAACGTCCCGCCTCGAGCCGGGCCGCCGCGGCCAGGAATCGCAAAAGGCGGAAAAGGGGCGGCGGATGGGCCCTTCCGCCCTGCTCCGCCGCCGCCACTTCGATCGCCGACGTGTAATCCCGCGCGGCGATAAGGGCTTCGACCGCGGAGAGGCGCAGGTCGATCGACCCCGGGTCTTCGGAGAGGGCCAGGCGGATTCCCGCGGCTCGTTCGATAGCACTCACGCGGGCGAGGGCGGGTCCGGCCTTCGCGAGCGCGCGCCCTGAAGGAGCCGGGAAGGCTCCGTCTGCAAGCACGGCACCCGGCGGGCCGAGGTCACGCGCGATCTGGTCCACAGCTTTCGGGAGTGCGGCGAGGGTTTCCTCGATCCGGAACACGCTGCCCGCGACCGGACCCGAAGTGTCGAAAGTCTGGGCTTCGATCGTGGTCTTGTTTTTTTGGTCCAGGCAGCGGATGAGCACGAGCCTTGTTGCGCCCACCGACCGTGCGAGGGCCAGGGCCGATGCCCGCGTCAAAACGGCATCTGAAAGAGCGAGGCGCTTTCTGGCGGTGCGCGTTTCTTCGGCGGAGAAGGCGTCCTCGCCGATGAGTCTTAGAGCGCGCGGGAGGCGTTCCGCGGCGTAGGCGCAAGACCAGGACGCGCTGGGCGAGGAAACGTTGGCGGCCTGGATAAGGGTGAGGCCCGCCCCGAGAACGAGCCCCATCAACGCAACGGGCTCCGCAGCACGTGGGATTGGTAGGATACTTTGGGGACGAACCCGATCGATTCGTAGAGTCCAAGCGCCGCCTGGTTCGAGGCGGTGACTGAGAGGGTCGCCTGGGTCGCCCCGCCTCGCTCGAACGCACTCCTGAGCGACTCGATCAGGCAGTGCCGGGCCAGGCCCTTTCGCCTTTCTCCCGGTGCCGTGGCGACTTCGCTCACGTGCGCGACCCCGGGCAGAGGCCAGGTGAGCAGGCACGCGGCGAGGGCCCGTCCGCCCTCCTCGATCCTGCGGGAACCCGCCGAGTCGAAGGCTCCGCAGACCTCGTCGAGAATGATCTGCCGCAGGATCCTTGCGCATGAGTCGAGAGTGTCGAAGCTCGACGAAGCGTCCTGGAAGCGGCTTCGCTCGTGGGCGTCGAAAATCAAACGGGCGATCGACCGGATGTCGGTCCGATGTGTCGGCTTTGAACGGTATGGGGACGCCGCGGCCGTTGCCCTGGCAGCCCAGGTGTCGCGTTCGAGCGACATGTAGAGACGGGCCGCCGATTCGAAACCGCAGGTTGCGAACGGTTCCTTCAACGATGGTTTCGAGGAGAAGAGCGTCTGGCAATCCACGACCCGCGGCGGGCGATCGAGGAGGCGGGCCAGAATCCGCCGGATGAGGACTTCCTCAAGGCCCAGGTTTCTCGCACGTTTGGACGAGAAGAAGGATCCGATCACCCCTTGATCCTCGTGGCTCGAAAAAGTGGCGTAGGCACATGCCCCGATTTCGTCCATCGCGACGAAACCGTGGACGGTTCCCTCGAGGAGCGCGGCCTCGAGCCTCTGCCTCGAGGGTGCGAAGCTCCATCTCAAGTCGTCGGCCCACATGGCCGCCTCTTCGTCGAGGAGGGGCCCCAAAAGGACCTGCGGCACCGACTCGATGGACTGAACCACGGAAGGCTGCATGGACAGCGGATCTTAGGGGCAAAGGTCGCGGCCAACCGGGCCTATACTCCCAAGTCCCGTGAACCCCGGTTCCGAATCGAAGCGGCGCGCCCTCGAAAAGGGACTGGTTTGCGAAGACACGCGCGAATTGTCGCCGGAGTTTGCCCGCACCGTTGAAGGGCTCACGAAGGGCATCAAGGACCCGGTCGAGAGGCTCCGTTTCCTCCGCGGGTCCACGAGAAGCGTGCGGGAACTCGAGGAGCAAATCCCCCGGGTCCCAAGGCTCGTCCGGCCCCTCGTGTACAGGTACCTTGGCTGGCGAGGGCTGTCGCTTGTGAAGGGTGAGGCCGCGGCTTCCGTTCGCAAGGCCGCGCGCAGCAAGATCGCGGCCCTTCAGGTCGGGATCGCTTTGCTCGGCGGAAGTCTGGTGCTCGGAGCGTCTTATGGCACCATGCGCCTCGCAAGCAGTTTCAGCTTGAAGACGCCCGATCCGGTGGCCGCCGTGCTGCCCATGCCGGTGCGCGAGACGCCGAAAGCGCCCGCCGCCGCCTCCACTCCCGAGGTTCTCACTCAGCGGCCGAACTCGATCTGGCTCGTGGAACGAGGCCGGGATCATGAGCTTTACTCGAACGGTCTTCGCATCGACATCACCCAGCGGGTGAAGGGCACGAAGCGCAGTTTTGCGGCCATCGATGAAGCGACGGGCGCCGTCCTGCCTTCGGCCACCGAGCCCGTGGGCATTGTCTTCCACACCACGGAAAGCGACATCCAGTCGCTCGAGCCCGAGAACAACGCCTCTCTCCTACGCAGTTCCAAGAACCTCGTGAACTACATCAGGCGTCACGAGTTCTATCACTACCTGATCGACCGCTTCGGCCGGGTCTACCAGATCCTGAACGACGACTCCCGCGCGAATCACGCCGGGAACTCGGTGTGGGCGAACGACGGCAAGGTCTTCATGAACCTGAACCACGCATTTTTCGGCGTGTCGTTCGAGTCCCGATTCGCGAGCGAAGGCCCGCTGCCGATCACCGAGGCCCAGCTCCAGGCCGGCCGCCTGCTGACGGAGCATCTGATCCGGCGGTACAACCTCGACCCGAAGCTCTGCGTCGCCCACGGGATTGTGAGCGTCAATCCGAAGACCCGCAGGATCGGGCATCACGTCGACTGGGCCAAGAACTTTCCTTTCCAGACCTTCGGCCTTCCAGACGCCTATGAAGTCGAGCCCGCGAGTGTCAGGCTGTTTGGGTTCGGCTATGATGGCGACCTGAAGAAGGCGATCGGCGCGCCGTGGCCGGGCGTCATCAAGGCGGAAGCGAAACTGGAGATGGAAGCGCGGAGTGCCGGACGTTCGGCCGATGAGCTTCGTCTCTCCATGGCGCGACGTTTCGATCTCTGGTTCGAGGAACAAAGCCAAGCCAAAAAGAGCGTTGCCGGCTCTTTAACCACAGCACCTGCCCCCGCAGGACCTGGAGTCAATTGAATCTCATGGACGAGCGAAAAGACCACTTGTGGAAGGTGCAGGAAGGATCGGAGGCGGCCGGCGCTGATGATGCTT
>JAYUUU010000290.1:0-2417 GCA_043754395.1 Vicinamibacteria bacterium | reverse complement strand
TGCAGGAGGCAGGGCGGCAGTCGAGCGGCGGGACGCGCGGTCGTTTCCTTACGAGCGGGCTGGTGGTCCTCGAAATCAGCCTGACTCTGGTCCTGATGGTGGGCGGCGGTCTGATGGTCCGCAGCCTGCTTGCCATGCAAGGAGCGGATCTGGGGCTTGAGACCAGGAATCTGCTGAGCCTGCATGTGCCGCTCGACGAGTCCAGGTACAAGGAATCCCGAGATCGGCAGGCGTTCGCCGATCGGCTTGAAGCGCGCCTCCGAGCTCACCCGGACATCGCGTCGGTCGCGGTCGCTTCGAGCATTCCGGCGAGCGGGGCCTCGATGGTGGACGGGCTGATTGTCGAAGGGAGCCTGGCCGAATCCACCGAGGTCGCGATGACCCGTATCGGCGATGGCTATTTCCACTCCCTCGGCCTCGCGATGGTTCGCGGCCGTGAGTTCGGACCGACAGACGGGATGCCGGGGGCGGAGGTTGTGATCGTGAACGAACGCTTCGTGGCGCGACACTGGCCCGATTCCGATCCCATCGGAAAGAGGATTCGTTCCGCGAATGGACTGTGGAGGACCGTGATTGGCGTCAGTCCGAACATTCGGCAGACGAGCCTGCGCCGCGAAGTGGATCCACTCGTTTATGCGCCGTTTCGCGAGGGGCCGCCGTTTCATTTCAGCATGCTGGTACGGACCCGATCGATGAACGAGTCCGTTGCCAAAGCGATGCGGGAGGAAATGCGCCGGCTGGATCCTGAACTGCCTTCCGCCGAGATCGGCAGCATGGACGAACATATCGACAGACTCAGCCTGGAGACTCGCATCATCAGTTTGCTGTTCTCGGTTTTCGCCCTGATGGGTCTATTCCTCTCCGCTCTTGGGATTTATGCCGTCATCGCCCATGCCACGAGCCGCCGCACGCGGGAGTTCGGCATAAGGATCGCGCTCGGCGCCAGCCGAGGCGACGTGTTGAGGCTGGTGCTTCTCTCGGGTCTGAAGCATCTGGCGATCGCACTCCCGATCGGGATCGTCGCGGCCTTGGCGGTGAGCCGGTTGTTTGCGAGCGTGCTATTCGAGGTGACGCCGATGGACCCCGTTACTTTCCTGGCGATTCCCTTCGTTCTTAGCGCAGTCGTCCTTCTCGCCTGCCTTATCCCGGCGCGTAAGGCGTCCCAGCTGAGTCCGGTGGACGCCCTCCGAACGGAGTAGGGGCGCTCTACAGCTTGACAAGTTCCACGCGACGGTTCTTCGCCCGGCCCTCTTCGCTGGCGTTGTCCGCCAACGGCTTCGTGTCGCCAAAGCCAAGAGGCGTGAGCCGTAAGCGCTCCACGCCATGTCCGGCGAGCCAGGTGACCACGGCGGCGGCCCGCTGCTGGGAAAGCGTCTGATTCGTCGCTTTGAGACCGACATTGTCGGTGTGCCCTTCCACTTTCATCTTCCATGACGGGTTGTTCTTGAGGAGAGTGGCAATCTCGCCGAGAATCCTGTCTGACTCCGGCTTCAGCAGGGCCTTGCCGGTATCGAAGTTAATGCCGTAGACCGCGGCCCGGCCGCTCTTCGCGATCTCCTTGGCGAGCGAGTCGGCCGTGGCCTCCATCTCCTGTGCCATCTCCTGGACCTTCACCGCCGAGAACTCGTAGCCGCTGAACTCGTTCCAGGGCGACCCGTAAACCTGCACCCACTGAGCCCCTTTTTGGGCGGTCACGATCGGCTGGTCATCCCCTCGCTTCCCGCTGAACACGACAGCGAACCCCGCCGCTTTGAGAGCGTTCTCGGCGTTTCTCACAATCTGCAGGGAAGAGAGCCGGCTGGGGCACATATAGACCATGTTGTCGGTCGCCCCCTCGAAGCCTTTCAAGGTTTCAGCACCGTCTTTGACCGGGCCCACCTGAAGTTCCATAGCATCGAACTCCTTATTGGTGCAGCGCATGATCCGACACCCCGCCATGCGGGTGAGGACCGGTGAATCCTTACATCCTTCCTCATCCGGGTCGCTCGCATCCTGGGCGAATCCAAATGCGGGGGCGGCCAAGAGGGCCAGCAAGAGGACGGCGTATCTGAGCGACATGGTGTCTCCGTTTCAACTGCGAGGAAGGGAAAACTATCGTGCGAGGCAGCGGAGATGATAATGGCTCAGAGGGTTGCCCACCCCAAAATCAGCATGAGACCGGGCAGACGACAAGGTGCTCTAGAGCCAGCCCTTTTGCCTCGCCAGGCGCGCCGCTTCGATGCGGTTGGTCACCCCCAGCTTGCTGATTGCCTCGGAAAGATAGTTTCGGACCGTTCCCTCGGACAGGCCAAGAGTTGTGGCGATGTCGGCGCTCGTCTGACCCTCTTCGGCACTTCGCAGAACCTGGCGCTCGCGATCGGAGAGAGGATCGGGGTCGCCCCAGGCTTCCTGAGCGAGTTCGGGGTCGATGACGCGCA
>JAYUUU010000289.1:0-8782 GCA_043754395.1 Vicinamibacteria bacterium | reverse complement strand
TACGAAGCGATGCTCGCGAGCGGAAGGAAGTCATGGAGCCTCGGTGATCGTGTTCGCGTGTACCGCACGCGTTCCGGCTCGGGCGGGGTCGTGGAAGTGGGCGATGATGGCCTGCCCGCCGAAGCGGCCGCCGAACCGCGCGACTACGACGTCGAACATTACGTACGACTCTTGAAGGACACGTACGCCTCACGCCTTGCCCGGGCCTTCACCCCCGAGGACTTCTCGGCAGTTTTCGCGGATCCGACCCAGATGGAGTTGTTCGCGCCCGCACTCGCGAGCATCCGGCCCATCCTGACCCGGCACTCGAGCCCATTGAGTCCGGCGCCCGCGCGCTAACGGTAGCCCGCAGCCTGGATCTCGAACAGCGTCTGGTACCGGCCCTTCGCCGCCAGCAGCTCCTCGTGAGTTCCGATCTCGGTGACTCGCCCGCCGTCGATAACCGCGATCCGGTCGGCGATTCGAACGGTTGAGAAGCGGTGGGAGATCACGAGGCCGATCCGGCCTTTCAGATTCTCTTTGAGCTCCGCGAAGATGCCCGCCTCCGCCTCTGGATCGAGAGAAGACGTGGGCTCGTCGAGGATCCAGACATCGGCGTCGCGGTACATGATTCGGGCGAGGGCGAGCCTCTGCCACTCGCCGCCCGAGAGATCGTGGCCTCCCTCGAAGAGGCGGCCGACCCGCGAGTCGAGGCCCTTGGGCATCTTCTTCACCAGCCACTCGCTACGCGAGCGGCGCAGCGCCTCCATCACGCGCTGGTCGTCGCCCGGCGCGTCGGGGCGACCCATCGCCACGTTCTCCCGTACGGTGAGCTCGTAGCTTGGATAGTCCTGGAACAAAACGCCGATTCGGCGCCTCAGTTCGTTCGGGTCCGTGTTGCGCAGATCCACTCCGCCCACGCGCACCGCCCCGTGGTCCGCGTCATAGAAGCGCAGCAGGAGTTTTACGAGCGTGCTCTTGCCGGCGCCGTTCTCGCCGACGAGCGCCACCAATTCACCGCTGCGAATCTGCAGATTCAGGCCCGACACCGCGGGTTCGGTCCCGCCGGGGTAGGTAAAACCCACGTCGTCGAATTCGATGCTGTGGATTCGTCCGACCGGCACCGGATGGGGAACCTTGGGAACGGGGAGCAGGGGCTCGATCGAGAGGAAGGAGAAGTAGTCATCGAGGAATGTGGTGTGCTGGTCCACGGCCACGAATGTGCTGGAGATCTGGCTGAGCGTCCCCGCCACTGCCGCGAAGGCGCCGATCACCAGGACGACCCCGCCGGGGTCGATCGAGCCAGAGGCGCCACGCACCGCGACAAACGCGTAGGCGAGTGCCAGGGTCGTGCCGCTCACCAGACCGGTAAGCATCGAGATGCGGGTCGCGGACCGGTACATCTCCTCACGCTGCCGGAAGAGGTCTTCGGAGAGGGTCTGGTGGCGGCCGAGCAGGTAGTCGGCGAGGACATAGGCGCGGACCTCCTTGGTGGTGCGCGGCTGGGCGAGGAGGTCGCCCAGATAATCACGCTCGCGCTCCTCAGGAGTCTCCTTGTAAAAGAACTCGTAGAGCCGCGAGGTCACGCGGCGCTCGATGGCGAGAGAGAGCACCGCGGAGCCAAGGGCCAGCAGGACGAGGACGTAGTGCAGGCTCGCGAGGAGCGTCGCCATAAGGAGGATGGTGACGATGTTTCCGGAAAGACCGAGCACCGACCACGTGAGGTCGCCGGGCCTCCACGAGACATCTCGCTTCGCGCGCGCCAGGCGGTCGTGCCAGTTCGAGTTGTCGAAGTGGCCGAGGTCCATCGTGGCGGCTTTGGCGAGCAGGCGTCTTTCCGCTTCGAGCTGGACCCGCCTCACGAAGAGGTTGCGGCCGTAGCCCATGTAGGCGCCGATCGCGCGCTGGACGCTTGTGGCCGCCCACAGACCCGCGATCACGGGGAGGACATCGGTGATGTGAAGCGCGTGCGCCCGCGCGTCCGCGATGCGGTTCACGAGTTCGGCGCCGAGCCAGACGGAGACCGGGGGCATGGCCGAGCTCAACATCCCGAGGATGGAGTACCGGACAAGTGAAACGGGGGAAGCAGCCCACGCGAGGGCCATCCCCTGGCGCAGGTTTTTCCTTACGCGCTGAGTCCGGGATTGCATGCGGCGAATCTACCGCGCGCTCCGGAGCCGATGGCCAGGCGCAGCGAAAAGGCGGCCTGTGCGCTACCGGTTCCGCCTGGACCATTTGGGATTGTGGGGGGTAAGGGGCCGCGGACAGTCTCAAAAAAAGGCTGTCGCCTATGTACGGCAAAGCACAGACCGGGTTTTTCGCGACCGATACTCTCGACTCCGGTGATTTCATTCGGTTATCGCCGTTAAGGAGAAAGCAGTATGCGAAGAGACACGTGGCGCAAGAACATGATGAGTCTGATGGCGAGCGGCCTGATGCTCGCAGGGGCGGATATCGCTCAGAGCGAGAGCGACCGGCCCACCGTCCGCCGCGAGGATGTGAAGACCTGGGTCATCACGATCGACGGCAAGGACTACGAGGCCCACCCCGGGACCCCCGCTTACGATGGTTCGACGGGGCTCTTTCACCTTCCGACCGCATACACCCTCCCGAAGGGCCGCGCCTCGTTCAGCCTCTTCCGGGACAACCTGGATCGTGATCCGAAGGACGAGGACATCTCGATCCACGGCGGGACGCTCGCCTTTGGCGTTTCGAACCGGCTCGAACTGGCCCTGAGCTTCGGCTTCCAGAACCGGATCGACGCGGATGCGCTTTTCCAGCCCGGATACGTGAATGACTATCCCTTCGTCTCTACGGGATGGCAGACGGGTGCGGGCGACCTCAAAGTGGGCGCCAAGTACAAAGTCCTTGATGATTACCACGGCGACGCCGTGGGCATGGCGTTTCGTGGCTTCCTGAAGGTTCCGACGGCGGATGAAAACAAGGGTCTCGGCACCGGCAAGCGCTCGGTGGGCGTCGACATGATCCTGTCGAAGTCGCTCGGCCGCGCCGCGGATATCCACGGTTCGCTCGGCTACCAGTGGAACAAGGACCCCGACTCTCCGCGCAGCATCGATATCGGCAACGCGTTCAAGTGGGGATTGGGCGTCAATTTCCCGGCCTGCAGCAAGTTTCAGGTTCAGGCTGAACTCACGAGCAGCAAGTACAGAGACGCCAGTTTCAAACAGACCAGCCCCATCGACTTCGTGATCGGCCCCGTGTTCTGGTTCTCCAAAGGCATCTTCATCCGTCCGGCGATTTCGAAGAACCTGAAGTTCGACGATCGCGGCCTCAACTCCGGCGCCAAGAGTTCGATGGGCAAGCAGATCTCAATTGGGTACTACCCCGGCACCGCGTGTTGCGAGATTGCACTTCCGCCTCCTCCTCCGCCTCCTCCTCCGCCAGCGCCCACTCCGGCGCCGCGGGAAAACCGCTCGCCCACCGCGTCGTGCGACCCGGAGAGCGCCAATATCGTCGCGGGTGAAGTCATTGGTCTGCGCGCCAACGCCTCTGATGCGGACAACGATCCCCTGACCTACACCTGGACCACCAGCGCCGGACAAATCCGCGGAACGGGTTCGAGCGTTCAACTCGACTCTTCGGGTCTCACCGGCCCCTCGAGCGTGAATGCGAGCGTCCGGGTCGAAGACGGGCGCGGCGGCGTCGCGAACGCGACCTGCAACCTCCGCATCCCCGCCCCGGAACGAAAAGCCGAGACGATGACGTGCAACGCGACGAGCTTCCCGCGGAACCTCGCGCGCCTCAACAACGTCGATAAGGCCTGTCTGGACGATGTGGCCCTCCGTCTTCGCGACGACCCGCGCAGCCGCGTCCTCATCATCGGCCACGCCGACAAGAACGAGCGTCGCCCGGACGTTCTGTCACGGCAGCGAGCCGAAGCGACGAAGGCCTACCTCGTTCGTGAACGCGGGGTCAGCGAGTCGCGTGTCACTACGCGGGGCATGGGCGCTTCGCAGTCCACCGGACCGAACAATCGTCGCGTCGAGGTGATCTTCGTGCCGGAAGGCGCCACACCTCCGTCTCAGAAGTAGTCGTCTTGAAAACCGGGGCGGGCCTGATCACGTTGTTCAGGTTCGCCCCGGTCGTGTTTGTTCTGGCCCATCTATCCGTCTCTCCGGCCACGCCTTCGGATTCCGGGGAACGCTGGCTCCCGGTCGGTCCATTGGGCGGCGATGTCCGCTCCCTGGCCCTTGATCCGACCGACCCTCGTCGGGTCTACCTCGGCACGGCCACAGGTGTGCTCTACCGATCCGACACCGCCGGACGGACGTGGCGTCGGCTGACGCCCGGCTTTCCGAGGGCCGGCCAAAGCCTCGACGCGATGGCGGTGAGCCCCAGGGGAACGCTACTTGTCGCCTTCTGGGATGTAAGCGGTCGGGGAGGGGGTGTCGCGAAAAGCGACGATCACGGCGAAAGCTTCCGGATCACGCTCGATGCCGAGTCCGTTCGCGCCCTGAGCCTGGCGCCTTCAAGTCCCAACCTGGTATTCGCGGGATCCCTTGGCGGTGTATTCGCCTCGGCGGACTCGGGGGAGAGCTGGCGGCGGATCACACCGCTCGATCATCCGGAGCTCAGGAATGTCGAATCCGTTGCCGTGGATCCTCGCGATCCGCGACGCCTCTATATCGGCACTCGACATCTGCCGTGGAAGACCATGAACGGCGGCCTCACCTGGGTTGAGGTGCACCGCGGGATGATCGAGGACTCGGACGTCTTCACGATCACTCTGGACCGCCGCGATCCTGACCGCGTTCACGCGACCGCATGTTCAGGAATCTACGGCTCCAGAAATGCGGCGCGACGATGGTCGCGCGTCCGGGGCCTTCCGTACGGCAGCCGGCGGACACGGGCGTTCGCTCAGGATGCTCAGAGCCCGGATATCTTCTACGCAGGCACCACCGAAGGACTGTGGGTGTCCATGGACGACACGGCGACCTGGACGGCTACGACGCCTCTCGATCTCGTAGTGAACGATGTCGTGTCCCTTAGGGACGGTACGGTGCTCGCCGGAACGGACGGGGCCGGTGTGCTGCGGAGCGCCGACCATGGGCGCACGTGGTCTCCTTCAAACGACGGCTTTTCCGAGCGTTTCGTATCGAAGATCGCCTTTGACCCAGTGTCTTTGAGGTACTTCGCGGGCATCCTTGGGGACCGCCTTCATGGGGGTGTGTTCAGTGCCACGGAAGCCATCGGGCCCTGGACCAGCCTGGGCGGGGGGCTCAAGGGTCGCGAGGTTCTGACCCTCGCTGTCTCCGGGACTCAAACCCTCGCGGGAACCGATCGGGGACTCTACGTCCTGGAAACGGGCGAGGCGGCATGGCGGCCTCAGGCTCTTGCCGTCGCGGGAACGCCGGTCACCCCGCGCGTCGCCGACCTCGCGAGTGCGCGCGGAACGTCACTTGCGGCGACCCCTCTCGGCGTCTTTCGCTCCGTCGGGTGTTGTGAGCCGTGGGGCCATCACCTCGCGGCGGATGGAGAGGCCACCGCGGTGGCGATTTCGAGCGACGGTCAGCTGGCGCTCGCGGCTACCCGCGCCGGGCTTCGTATAAGCCGTGATACCGGACTCACATGGGCGGCGGTCGAGGGCAAAGCCTTCGGCCGCGTCAACGCCCTCGCCATCGTCCCCGGCCGTCCCGCAGTGATGATCGCGGCGACGCACCGCGGCGTTCGTGTGTCGGCAGACGATGGACGGACCTGGTCGATGGGTGCGCGCGGTCTTCCAGACTCGGACTACACGAGCCTGGCTGCGACTGAGGATGGTGGCGCGATCTTCGTCAGCGATTTCTCGTGGGGGGGAATTTTTCGAA
The DNA here is from genome assembly GCA_043754395.1 of Vicinamibacteria bacterium. GTDB lineage: Bacteria > Acidobacteriota > Vicinamibacteria > Fen-336 > JAGNNV01 > JAGNNV01. Next base: position 2,975 of record JAYUUU010000289.1, on the reverse strand, counting down.
GCGAGGATCGCGGCGCCAGCTGGACGCGTCTCACCGGCGAGGGTCTCGCTACCGACAGAGTGTGGACCCTTGGAATTGGTCCGCCCCCGAGTACCAGGCTCCTCGCCGCACCAGCCGCGGGAGGTCTTCACGTCCGCTAGTAAGAAGGGATCCTACTGGCCGGGGTGGTACGTCCTTTCGGTGTGCCCCTCGAGTTGCTCTCGATAGAAATAGACATCGCGGAGGTTTCCCGCCGCGTATCGCTCGATCTGGTCCTTGAAGTGCTTCGAGTTCGGGTCGCCGCTTTGCCCTCCGGCCATCACCGCGCGCGCGCGAACTTTCTGGCCGAACTCCACCGCGGCCACGAAGCTGTTCCCGTGCGCCCCGTACCACTTCTTCGTCTTCGGATACGCCCGCGCCTGGAAGGAAGCAAGCGAGCCCCAGCGGGATGAAACAAACGGCACGGGGTGGCTCGGGCCAGCGTCGTCGAAGGGGTGAAGGATGTCGCCGGTCAGGCGTTGGAAGCGGTTGATCTCGCCCCACGGCGTGTTCCACTGCCCGAAATCCGCAGTGAGCCGATCCATGGCGGCGACGAGGCCCTCGAGTTTTTGGGCGCCCGTCGTCTTCTGTGTGATGTAGTCATACACGGTCGAGTTCTCGTCGTTCGCGTCGCGAGCGGTGCGCTGCCACATCTCCTCGCCCCAGAAGATGGCGAGTGAGGTCGGAATCGAATCCTGGGCGTAGCGGAAGTCCCAGCCGCGCAGGGCCTGGATCGCTTCGGCCACCTTGATCCTGCCTGGGTCTGTGGCGGGTGCTGCATCCCAGGCCTTGAGAAGTGGGGGAATCATGTCGGCGAAGGCGGGAAGGTAGGGGTCGTACGCGGCTTCGATCAGCGTATCGATGGTGAAGTCCTTCTTGCCCGACAGGACGCGGATTGCGTGAATGCCGCGAGGATTCTCGACACCCTCCTCCATGTAGCCGGGGAAGTTCGCGCGCTTCGGGCTGTCCGACCCGGCGGCTGAATACGGCCAGTTGTTGGTGTTGTAGAGCCAGCCGTTTTTCGGACTCACCACGAGCGGGCTCTCGTCGACGCCGTGCACTCCCTTCCAGTCGGTGGCCGGGTCCGAGCCGTCGACGGGCTTGGTCCAGTTGAACTTAGAGTCGCGCTTGGGAGTGAAGTTCGCGTGCAGGTAGGCGGTGACGCCGTCGGCGTCGGCGTAGATCGTGTTGTTCGAGGAGTTCGTGTGGAGGTCCATGATCTTTCGGAACTCCTTGAAGTTCTTCGCCTTCGTGCGCGTGTACGACTGGGTCAGAGCCTTAAGGGGCTCCTCCATCATGGCCACCGAAATCCACCTTGAGATGGGGGGCCGCAGATCGCCTTTCGAAGCCGTGCTTTGCCCCCCATGCCCCCGCGCTCCGGCGGAAGTGAATTCCGCCTGCGCTGAGCCTTGCGTGGTCCGCGGATCGCCCTTCGATGACATGGCGGCGATTTCCTTCTCGCTGGCTTCGCGGACGATCGGGCCGTGATGGGTGCGGTAGGTCGTGAAGTCGCGCGAGGCGAGCCCGGTCGGTGTCTTGTAGCGGATCGTGACTTTGCGGACTTTCACCGGCTTCTGGGCGTTCCCGTGCTTGTAGACGAGAGTGTCGCCCTTGGGCGTGATCGTCTCGATGTACTCATCGACATTGTCGACGCCGCTCGACGTGTGCATCCAGCCGAGGCGTTCGTTGAATCCCTGGTACACGAAGAACTGGCCCCAGGTCGAAGCGCCATAGACGCTCAGGCCCTCTTCGCTCACCACGTTCGCCTCGGAGCGGAAGTAGAAAGACGTGTGGGGATTGATAAGGAACAGGGCCTTTCCGTTCGCGGTATGCGAAGGCGCGATCGCGATCCCGTTGGATCCACCCGGCTCCTCGCGGCGTGAGATGTCGATCTGCGCAACTTTCGCGAGCGGCGTCTTCTCATAGAACGCTTTGAGCGCCTGTACCGAGACGCGCTCGATGTCGCCGCCGATGCTGCCTTCACTGAAGCTCAGGGGCATCCACGGCTCGAACCGTCTGATGGCGCGAGGCGTTACTTTCGGGTGGGTGTGGAGATAGAAGTTGAGGCCGTCGGCCCATGCGTCCATCAGGGACTTCAGCCAGACGGGACTCTGGCCAAAGAGGCGCTTCATGTCGGCCTCATCGATGAACAACCGCTGGCGGAGGTCCTGATAGATGGCGCCTTCTCCCTCGGCCTCGGCCAGACGCCCGATGGAGTTCAGGTAGTTCGTCTCCACGCGATTGAAGTCGTCTTCAGCCTGCGCGTAGATCATTCCAAAGACGGCATCCGCGTCGGTCTTCGCATAGATGTGCGCGATCCCGCGATCATCCCGGATGATCGTGACTCGCGCGGCGCGTTGCTGCCACCGCGTCAGGTCGGGCGTGACGCTTTGTGCGGAGGCCCGGCCGGCGGCTACCGCAAGGATGAACGTGAGAATCAGTCGCTTCATGGTGAGAGGACCTTTCATTTGCCTTTGCTCCGCCGCCCTTTGAGGATCTGGGCGAAAGACCGGGTCTGGATCTCGGCCACGGAGAGTCCGGTGGCTTCGATCTCCCGAAAACCGATGGCGCCGCAGTTGAGCGCTCGGAGGAAGTAGTTCAAGAGGCCCTGGCCGGTCGCCGCATCGTCGAACACTTCGCCCTGCAGGGTCGCCTGGGCGGCGCGTGCGATGAAGTTACTGAGACGCGCCGAGGATGACTCGAGGCCTTCGAGGAAAAATGCGTAGACCGCGGCGTAGCGGGTGGGGAGCTGGCCGGGATGCAGATCCCAGCCTTGATAGAAGCCCTGCCGCAGCGAGTGTCGAACGTGTTCGTAGTGCAGCCGCCAGACCCGATGTACCGCCTCGCGGTTCTCCGCAGTCTGTTCGGGAGTGAGTAGAACTCCAGTCTTCGACTTGTGCGGGGTCACCGGCATGACGTTTGTGGCCCCGTCCGAGATTGTGACCCCGGTGCCGGCA
>JAYUUU010000288.1:0-7798 GCA_043754395.1 Vicinamibacteria bacterium | reverse complement strand
CGGTGGGACTTCCAGCACTGAGACTCGGTGCCGTCATGCCCGCCACGGTCGCCTGGTCGAGCGGCGCCATGATGCCGGTCGCTTCGATGGAGTCCGATGTCGAAGGCGAAGAGGTCGCCTGCGTGACCGCCTTTGCGAAAGCGCTCGCCGAGGGCCAGCGCGCGACCGGGTCTTTCGCGGTGGCGCGCAGGATCGCGCGCGTCACATCCTCCCTCACTTCGTTGGTGGGAGGCAGCGGCATCGGCTCGCTCGCCTGCTTCATCAGCACCGCCACCGGCGTGTCCGCGGAAAAGGGGACGCGGCCGGTGAAAAGCTCATAGGCGACGATGCCGAGGGCATAGATATCGATCGATTTGTCGATCGATTTGCCGAGGGCCTGTTCGGGCGCCATGTACTGCGGGGTGCCCGTGATCATTCCCGTCTGCGTCATGTGCGCGCTCGACTCGACCATCTTCGCGATGCCGAAGTCCGCGAGATAGACGCGGCCCGAATCATCGAGGAGAACGTTTTGGGGCTTGACGTCGCGATGAATGACGCCCGCGGAGTGGGCGTAGTCGAGAGCGTCACCGACGTCTTTGAGGATGCGCGCGCACTCGGCGGGAGCGAGCCGGCCCCGCTTGATCCTCTGAGAAAGCGAGCCGCCCGAGATGAGACGCATGGCCATCCACGGCGTGCCGGAAGCGGCGTCGATGTCGTAGGCGAAGATGGGAATGATCTGCGGGTGTTCGAGGCGCGCGATGGTCTGCGCCTCGCGACGGAAGCGCTCGGCGAAGGTGGGGTCGTGCAGGAACTCGGGAGGCAGAACCTTGAGCGCCACATAGCGGTCGAGAGAGGCCTCGTAGGCCTTGAACACACTCGCCATGCCGCCCCGTCCGACGGGCTCGATGATGCGATACGGACCTAGGTTGGAACCAGCGGAAAGCGCCATCTGCGGAGACTACACCGTCGTGTTTGAATATTCGCTTTTCTTTCGCCTATACTCTGCGACCGTGAACCCTACCCCGAGACAGAAACAGATCCTCGATTTCGTCACCCGCTCCATCGATCGGCGCGGTTTCGCTCCGTCGATTCAGGAGATCTGCGACCACTTCGATCTTGCTTCCACGGCAACCGTCCACAAACACCTCAAGAATCTGGCCGCGCGCGGGTTGTTGAACCGCGAGTCGCATCGCTCGCGCGCGCTCGAGATTCCGAATGCGGGGCCAGGCGAAGCGGCGGAAATCCCCCTTCTCGGCCGCGTGGCCGCCGGCGCGCCCATCGAGGCGATCTCGAACCCCGACACGATTTCCGTTCCCGCCGATTGGCTGGGCCGCGGCGAGACCTTCGCCTTGCGCGTGCGCGGCGATTCGATGATCGACGCTCATATCGAAGATGGCGACATTGTCGTGATCGAACGCAAAGACGTGGCGAGAGACGGAGACACCGTGGTGGCTCTTGTCGACGACGCCGAGGCGACTCTCAAGATCTACCGGACCGAGACACAGGGCCGCGTCCGTCTCGAACCGCGCAACGAGTCGATGAAGCCGATGATCTTCGACGCGTCGCGCGTGCGCATTCAGGGCACGGTGACGGGCGTCCTCAGGCGATACGGCCGTAAAGCCTGATCAGCCCTCTCGGGAACACTCAGGGAATCGTCACGATAGTGACGCCACCCTCCGTGATCTCGAAGTTCTTAACTACACCGCCTTCGAGGGTGAGACGGTAGCTGCCCGCGGCGAGGTTCTCCATCCGCTGGGTGAGCCTGGACAGCCGGAAAGAGTCGGGGCCTCCTTGTCCCATGCCGACCGCACCACCGCTTAGAGAGACGAGCTGTCCTGACTTGGGACCTCCGGCGAGGAACTCTTCCGTGGTTTTGAACTCGACGGTTCCGCCCGGGGTCAGCATGAGCCGCAGAACGGCGGTGGGCGCCATGACATTCAGAATCCGCAGGGGAGCGTAGCCGGGAGCCTGCGCCGTCACCTGATAGGCGCCGGGAGGAATGCCCGGGACTTCGCCTTTGCCCTCGCCGTCGAGTGTGACGTTGCCCATGAAGGAGTCGACCGCCCCCTGCTGAACGCGCACAAAAAGGCTCCGCAGACCAAAGCCCATCTGTGCGTCGCGCGCTTCAATCGCAAGGCCCGAGCCGCGCTTCAAGCCGAGCCGCACCTCTTCGCCCGCTTCGCTGGGCTTCACCGTCTGGGTGAGCGACTCGTAGCCCGAGCGCCTCGCGGTGATGCGATAGTCGACGGCGTCGAGGTCTTCGAAGGCGAATCGTCCCGACGAATCCGTGGACACTGCGAGCCTCGGAGTAGGCGTTCCTGGTGCGGGGGGCGTCGTGCGGATAAGTTCCACCGTCGCTTCGAGAGGCAGACCTCCCGCGTCATCGACCACGCTGCCTCCAAGTTTCGCGGTCGGTATCACCAGGTCGACGGTTGTGTCGGCCGTAAGTTCGACCACCTGCCGCGCCTGGGCGCCGAAGTTCTCGGAGAACGCCATGACGCTCACTCGACCCGCTTCAAGGCCCGAGACTCTGAACGCGCCGTTTTCGTCGGCACGACCGCTCGCCTGTCGGCCCGTGCCTGTGGTGAACGCCGAGATCCGAGCGCCCGAGACCGGCACGCCGCCGCGGGTGACCGTGCCTGAGATGGAGAGACCATCCTCGAAGACGATCTCCGTCAGCACTTCGGTCTGCCCCTCGGCGATGAGCACTTCTTTAGTCGCAGTGCGGCTCGACCCGAGGACCATGTCGCCCGCGGTGGCGCGGAGCATGACCGTACCCTTCGGAACTCCCGCGAACTCGAAGGAACCATCGGCGTTCGTGCGGCCATTGGCGAAATAATCCTGGCCACCCTGAGCGCCCACCATGACACCCCCTCGTTCCTGATCGGGCAGACCCTTGAGCATCCCGCGAATGGTGGCTCCTCCGTCCAGGATCAGGCGGATGTCCTCGCGGACGTCGCCGGCATTCAAGGGCACGTCCACCATCGGGCTTCCATCGTTGCGCAGCGTGGCTCCTACTTTGTATCGGCCGGCCGCGAGATGTTCGAAACGGAACCGCCCCACGCCGTCCGAGAGCGTGCCCAGGCCCTCCATCCCGAAGCGCATGCCTCCGCCATCGCCGCTGTTCTGCAAAGCGACCTCGGCTCCTGCAAGCGGCGCGCCCGCGGCCGAGACCACGACACCCCCAATGGTCCCGCCGGAGAGAAGAGGAATGTCGATCGCGCCATCGCGGTCGTCGAGAACGACGCGCGCCGTGCCTTCGGAGAAAAGAGTGTGCCGCGCGGTCAGCTGATAGGCGCCGGGGCCCTGGTCGGGGATCTCGAAACGTCCGTCCGCATCGGTCAAGGCTCCACCAGCACCCAGGGGATCCAGGATCAACATGGGGCCGGGGCCGCTCCCTTCTCTCGCGGACACGGTTGCGTCCTGAACGCCTCGTCCGGACTTCGCGTCGACCACACGTCCGCGAATCACGAGGCCGCGCGCCGCTTTCACTTCTACCGTCTTTGTTTCCCCGGCCACTACCGCAATGCCCGCGGTCCGCGCCTGCTGATACGTCTTCGCCCATACCGAAACATCCCAGTTTCCGGGTGCCACATCTTCGAACGCGAAAGCACCCTCCGGCGACGAGAAGGGGGTGCGACGGTCGTTGTCGCCGCCAGGTCCCCGAACCATCATCACCATGCCTCCACCGCGGGCGGGCGTGAACGTGGCTTCGAAGTCTGTGATCGGCGCGCCGGTCGCGGCGTCCAGTACCCGTCCGGCGATCCGTCCGCGGGTTGCTACTTCGATCTCGACATCGGAAATCGGAGCGACCACCCCCTTCCTCTTCGGGTCGCCACGGAATTCGCCTCCGCCGAAAAGCATCAGGTCGTACGCCGTGCCCGGAATGAGCCCTTCGAGAAGGAAGGCTCCATCCGGGTCGGTCGGAACCATGGCGCCGCCGCGCGCGCCCATCATGACCGGGCCCGTCGATTGCGCAGTGGTTGGCCGAGCATTGATCGTGTATCCGGTAACCGGCTGGCCGTTTGGCTGCACCACACGTCCCGCGATGGAAGCGCCCGGGTTCAAAACGACCTCCATCGGTGTCGCGCCATCGCCCGCCTTGACTGCGTTCGATGTGCTCCTGGTGAAGCCAGTCTTTGAGATTGCAACGTCGTAGTCACCGGCCGAGAGTCCCTTGAAACCGAATTTCCCCTCGAAGTCGGTTTCGGTCTGAGGCCTCACGGATTCAGTGGTGCTGAACGACATCATGTTGCCGCTCCGGCCGCCCTGCATGGTCACCGAACGGTTGAGGGCGACAAGCGCCGCTTCGATTGGACGTCCCTCCTTGTCCTTCACCACGCCGGAGAGCATGTAGCCAGGAGAGAGGACCACATCGAGGGCCGCGGGTTTCAAAGCGCCTGCGGGAAGATCGACACCCTGAATCACACGCCGTTCGAACTCGGGATGGGTCACCGTGAGCTTCTGATTCGTTCCGGGGGCGAGCCGGGTCCCTTTGAAAGTCCCGTCGAGTCCGGAAACAAACGCGCTGCGGTTCTCGCCGTCGCGTGCCATGACGCGCATCATCATGCCCATGCGGGACTCCGTCCCCGTGGAGAGTGCCCCGCGAGCCCCGGCTATGGGCAGCCCCTTTTCGTCGGTCACCCGCCCTACCAGGGCGACTGCTTCGGTCAGAGCCACGTCAAGTGTCTGCACCTCACCCGAATCCACCTCGATCTGCCGACGATCCACGAACACATACGACTTCTCATCGAACCCGACGCGGTAAACGCCCTGAGGCAGGCCCACGAGGCGGTACCGTCCATCGACCCCGGTGCGCGCGATCAGGGTGGTTCCCGAGGCCCGCGCGATCACCTTCACCGCGGGGACGAGCTTTCCGTTATCGGCTCGGGTGACGCGGCCTTCGATGGTGGCGGCTCTCGTCAGAGTGAAGGTGGAAGGCGCAGCCCCCGCAGGCAGCGTGAGTTCGAGCAGAGATCCATCGCGCCCGAGTGCCTGAAGTCGCCCTTGCTTCGACGCGACACCGGGGATCTCGAAACGGCCGGTGGCATCGGTGCGAACCCAGCGCGTGGTCGCATCACCCACCACCCGCACCACCGCGTCAACCGCGGGGCGGCCGCTCCATTCCTTCAAGACCCCCGTGAGCTTTCTGGCGGACGGTGTCAGCTTGATTGACACCGGCGAGCCCGAGTAGCGAACCGGGGCTACTTGAACCTCGAACCCGGTTGCGTGCACGTTCATCGTCGCCGAAACCGCGAACTGCTGAGCGCCGCGTCCTTGAAGATCGTCGAAACGGAAGAGTCCGTCCTTGCTCGTAGTCTTCGCTACACCGTCGCGACCGATGCGAACCTGCGCTGCGGCGACGGGCTTTCCTCCCTGGTCCACCACGCGGCCGACAACGCTCTCGCCGCGACTCAAAGAGAGCTCCCCAAGGTCTTCCACATCGCTTTTTTCGAAGACACCGTCCACGGTTCTTCCCGCGAGGCCGCCGAAGGTCGCGACGACCACGAACGGAGGTGCCGTCGCGGGCACCGTGAGCTTGAAACGTCCGTCGCTCAATGTGCTTGTGGTGATGATCGGCGCCGGCGCCGCCAGCCCTCGGGTCTCACGCAGCGCGGTCGTGTACCTGGTCTCGTAGGGCACCGCGGCCACCGTGGCCCCGACGACGCCTTTCTGATCGCTCACCACACGTCCGGTGAGTTCGGCGGCCGGTGCGGTGGCCGCGACCCCGGCCAGGAGCAAAACTTGAAGAAGACCTGTTTGCATGGCGACGCCCCTTTGTGAGTTTCCTGAAGTCCGGCTATTTGACCTCGGCGGGTGTGACGAAACCCATCATCGGACTCCAGACCTCGGAAGGCCGGAAGGCCGCCTTGTAGTTCATCTTCCGGGAATCTCCGAGCCAGTAGCCGAGATAGACGTAGTCGAGGCGATGCCTTTGCGCCTCTTCGATCAGGGTCAGGATGTTGTAGACGCCGAGAGAGCGCTTCACGGACTCTTCGGGATCGAAGTAGCAGTAGACGGCGGAAAGCGACTTCGGCTCCCGGTCGACCACGGAGACGCAGAGCAGGCGGCCGGCCTTATCCCGGAAGACCAGGTCTTCTGTGGTGACGCACGAGGTGTAGAGGAAGCTCTCGAACTCCTCACGCGAACCGTCCATGGCGTCCTCGTCGGGTCCTTCCGATGAATGGCGCGCCACAAGGTACTTTTCGTAGAGCTGGTGCTTTTCATCGGTGGGCCGCGCGGGCTCGACCTGTACGGTGAGGTCTTCGTTCCGCCTGCGGCATCGCTCCTGGGAACGGTTCATCCTGAAACCGTCCACCGGGATCCGGATCATTCGGCAATCCGCGCAGTCCCGGCAGTCGGGCCGGTAGACGACCGAGCCGTTGCGGCGGAAGTTCACCTGCATCAAAGAGTCGTACAGGCCCTCGGGCAGCGGGCGATCGCAATCGAATCCCGAAAAGCGCGCGGACCGGCCGCGGACGTAGGGACAGGGAAACTCGGCGCCCGTCTGACAAAGAGTCGACGCGATCATTCGGGCGATCAGCGAATAGTCGGGGCGCATGGCAAGCGGGCAGATTCTCGCACTAAGATCCACGCCTAACCCTGTAAGGAGGGTCTCCATGCGAATCGGTGTTCTTCGTGGCCGCGAAAACTCGTTCCCGGATGCCTTCATAGGAAAGGTGAACTCCATGGGCCGCGGCGTTTTCGCGGAGCAGATCCAGCTCGGTGGGACCAAGTTGAACGAGCCCGTGCCCTACCGCGTGGTGCTCGACCGCATGGGTCACGAGGTGCCTTACTACTCCGTCTATTTGAAGATGGCGGCCCTTCAGGGCACCTACGCGATCAACAACACTTTCTGGCGCAACGCCGACGACAAGTTCTTTGGTTACGCGATCGCGGAGAAGCTCGGAATTGCCGAGCCCAAGACCGTGGTCCTTCCAAACTTCCAGTATGTCGACGACGTCAACGAGCTGAGCCTTCGGAATCTGTGGCCGATCGACTTTGAAATGTACGCCGACTACGTGGGGTTTCCCTGCTTCATGAAACCGGCGTTTGGCGGGGGCTGGAAGGACGTCAACAAGTGCAACAGCCTCGACGACATCATGCGGCACTACCAGGCGAGCGGTCAGAAGACGATGATGCTGCAGCAGGCGGTGACCTGGGACATCTACATCCGGATTCCCACCATCGGCCGGAAGCATGTTCGCGCCATCCGGTATGACCCGGCTCCGGGCGGCCTCGGCGGATACAACCAGGACTACGACGCGATTCCTTCCAGGATTCGTGACGAGGCCGAGGAACTCTCGCTTCGTTTCAACAAGGCGCTCGGGTACGACATGAACGCGATCGAGCTCGCCTACAAGGACGGCCGGTACTTTGGCATCGATCTCACGAACTACACGCCCGATCTCGACTACCGCTCGCTCAAGGACGCCCACTTCCCGTGGGCGGTCGAGAAGATGGCGGAGTTCGCGGTTGAAAAAGCACTCTCCGGCGAGGGAACGCCGGTGCCGCCCACCGCGGCCAGTCTCATGGTCCGCTGAGGACGCACCCGATCCGGGTTTCTGATCTCAAGGCCGGGGCGCTCGTCTTCTGCGCCTACCTCGTCCTGACCTTTGTCTTTCTCTGGCCTCTCTCCGCGCGGCCAATCGACACCGTCGCGTACACCGGAGATTCGCTCGCGACCGTCTATTTCATTACTGAGAACGGTCGACGCCTCTTTTCGGAGCCGCTGGCCCTTTTCTCCGCCGCCATCGCGCACCCGCACGAAAACGCCGCGCTGTTCGAGGCACATCGCCTGCTGCCCGCTTTCTTCGCG
>JAYUUU010000287.1:0-6312 GCA_043754395.1 Vicinamibacteria bacterium | reverse complement strand
AGCGTGAGATCGTCGTCGTCGTCGCCGGGTCGGACGCGAGTGACGATCCGGCGTTCTACCTGCGGGCGGGGGCCTCGGCAGTGGCCAGGGGCGAAGGGGAAATCACCGTCGCCGAGTGGCTCGAGACCCGGTCCGTGGTGCCGGGGATCGTGACCATGCAAGAGGATGGCTCGCTGAACCATGCACCTGCGCGTCCGCCGATCCGTGACGTGGATTCGCTTCCATCGCCCGCCTGGGAGCTGATCGATATTCCGCGTTACCGAAACGCGTGGATGGCTCGGCATGGTTTCTTCTCTCTTCCTCTCGCCACGAGCCGCGGGTGCCCCTTCCACTGCAACTGGTGCGCGAAACCGATCTGGGGGCAGCGATACAACGCCATGTCCCCTCTCCGGGCCGCGCGTGAAGTGGTAGCGCTCAAGGCGAAAGGCGCCACCCACGTCAACGTTCTCGATGACATCTTCGGCCTCAGGAGTGAGTGGCTCGAAACCTTCGGTGAGGAACTTCGGCGGCTCGGCTCGGTTCTTCCCTTTAAGTGCCTCTCTCGGGCGGACCTGCTGAGCGATCGGACCATCAGGGCGCTCGCGAGTGCGGGTTGCGAAATGGTCTGGATCGGGGCTGAATCCGGATCGCAGAAGGTCCTCGACGCGATGGAGAAAGGGACCACCGTCTGGATGATCCGTGAGGCCGCGGCCCGGCTTCGAACCGCCGGAGTCAGGATCGGCCTCTTCATTCAGTTCGGCTACCCGGGCGAAACCCGCGAGGACATCGCGGCTACGATCGAGCTGATCGAAGATGTCCTGCCGGATGACATTGGGGTCTCCGTTTCCTATCCGCTGCCGGGTACGCGCTTCCACGATCGCGTTCGTCATGAGATGGGAAACCGTCGCCACTGGGGCGATTCGAGCGACCTCGCCATGTTGTTTGGGGGGCTCCACGGCACCCGCTTCTACCGCTGCCTCCACACGTATGCGCACGCGCGCTTTCGCCTGGCCCGCGCGCTCAGGTGTCGAGACCGAAACTTTGCGGCAAGGTGCGCGCGGATAGTTCGCTACGGGGTCACCCGCAGCGTCGCAGCTTTTTTCCTCGCCCTCGCCGCGCGTGATCGCCTCCAGATGCGAGCCCTCGCTCCTCAACTCTCGCGCGGAGCGGCGGCTACGCCCGCTTTCGATGCGGTTGCTCCAGGAGAGCCTTGATGGGCGCCGCGATCCTCCTTTCGCACGGCTACTTCCTCGAACTCGACCCGGTTGAACGAAAAGTGATGCGGCCCTATCCGCCGCTCGGCCTTTTGTACCTCTCGGCGTATCTGAAATCGAAGGGTGTGGCCGTGGAGGTTTTCGATTCGACATTCTCGACGCCTCGGAAGCTGTTGGAGAGACTTCGCGCGTCGCCTCCGCACAGACTTGGCCTTTACACCAACATGATGACGCGGCCGCGGGTCATTTCGCTCGTCGCCGCGGCCAGGGAACTCGCGATTCCCGTGATCGTCGGCGGCCCGGATGCCTCGGGAAATCCGGCCGAATACCTCGACCACGGGGCGTCCGTGGTCGTCAGGGGCGAGGGAGAGGCCACTCTTGCGGAACTGCTGTCGCGGTGGACCGATCTCGATCCGCCAACGGACATCCCTGGGACGAGCGTCCGGGCAGGTCACACGAATCATCACGCCGCGGACCGGCCGTTGATGCCGTCGCTCTCGGGCCAACCCTGGCCGGATCGGGAGGCGATCCCTCTCGAGCCCTATCTCGAGGCGTGGAGACAACACCACGGGTTCGGTTCCGTGTCACTTGCCACGGCCAGGGGGTGTCCCTACACCTGCACCTGGTGTTCGCGCGCGGTCTATGGAGAGAGTCACCGAAGGCGCCCGGTCGAGGATGTCGTCGATGAGATCGCCTTCATTCAGAAACGGTACGCGCCGGAGCGGATCTGGTTCGTGGACGACGTCTTCACGATTCATCGAGGATGGACGCTCGAGTTCGCGGAGAAGATGAAGCAGCGCGGGTTGCGAATTCCTTTCGAATGCATATCGCGCGCGGAGCGGGTCGATGGCGAAGTGGCGGACGCGCTTTTAAGCCTCGGTTGCTTTCGGGTGTGGATCGGATCCGAAAGCGGGTCTCAGAGGATCCTCGACGCGATGGAGCGCAGGGTTCGCGTCGAGCGCGTGGAGGAGGCGACACGACTGCTGCGAGGCCGCGGCATCGAGGTGGGCTTCTTCATCATGGTCGGGTACGAAGGCGAGGAAGACCACGACCTCGTCGCCACCTTGAAGCACATCAGGCGAAGCGCGCCCGACGTTGTGCTCACCACCACCGCGTATCCCATCCACGGCACTACGTACGCGGCGGCGCTCGCCGACCGTCTGGTGAATCCGAGGCCCTGGGCCGCCTCCTCGGATCGCGAGACACTTATCCGAGGAAGCAAGTCGCGCCGCTACTACGATGCTGCCCGGGCCTGGATCGAGAACGACGCTGAATCACACAGGCTGCGGCGGATCGGACGGAACCTAGCCTCCATCCCGCCGGCGGTTCGCGCCGGCTGGGCCCGGCTCAAGATGCGTCTGCGCGCGCACGAGCAGGTCGCATGAGCGCTTCGGCTCGCGACGCTTCGGTTGGAAGCGCCATCCGGCTCGCCGCCGAGATCGTGATCCGCGTTTCGTCCATCATCGCCACGTTGTGGCTCACCCGGTCGATGGGTGTCGCCACCTTCGGCTCCTTCGTGCTCGCCTTGTCGATTGGACTCATGATCGCTGAGCTTGCCGACCTCGGCATCAACTCGATCGTCGTCCCGCTCATCGTGCGCAGCCGGAGAAATCTTCGAACCCTTTTCCTTCTGAAGGCCGCGATGTCTCTGGCCGTGGCCGCGCTGGCCGCCGCCATAGTGCCGCTGGCCGCCCGGTTTTCGGCGATTCCGCCGGTCGTCATCGCTCTCTCCACCTGGCATTTCCTCGGTGCGAGTTGGATTGAGATGACGGGCACGGCCCTTCGCGCTCTGGGACGCCGGCTGGACGAGGCGATCCTGCTTCTCGTCTTCCGCTTCTTCCTTGTGATCCTCGTGATCGCAGCACCTTTCGGCCTCAGCCTGGAGGGGGCCGCGACGTCATACGCTCTCGCTGTCCTGCCCGCCATCGCCTTGAGTGGCGCGTTCCTTGTCTGGAGGCGCGACCCGGCCAGGGGAGGCGACCCCGCCGCCTCGATTCAAGCGATCCTTCGACAAGCAGCACCCATGGGCGTGAACACGTATCTCTCCATCCTCTCGACCCGAGTTGAGCTATTCCTCCTTCAGGCATTTTCGGGACCTCATGTCGTTGGCCTGTTTGGCGGCGCGACCCGGATCGTCGAATCTCTGCTGACCCTGCCAAGCGCCATCGCGGCGGGCGCCCTGCCGTCTGTGGCGCGCGACGTGGTGAAGGGTTCTGTGGGCGCCGCACAAAGAATGTTTGGCCTCGTGGTCTGGATCGGTGTGCCCGCGGCCATCGGCCTCGCCTTGTGCGCCGCCGACGTGCTCCGTGTGCTGGGTCCGGGTTTCGTCCTTGGCGCGCAGGCACTTCGAATCCTCTCGATCGCCCTCTTCCTCTGCTTCACGAACGCGGCTTTGTTCCACGTTTTGATCGCGGCCGGGGATACCGCGGTGATTCCCCAGCTCACCTTGATGCGCGTCAGCGCCGCAGTTGCGGTGGGCGCCCTGCTGATTCCCTCTTTGGGCCTGGTCGGAGCCGCTTTTTCCTTCACGTTCGCTGAGGCCGCGCTCTTCATCGCACTCGTCCGGAAAACCCGTGAACACGCGGCCATCGAGGTGGCGCGCCCGATCGGGTTCGCCGTTCTCGCGTGCGCGCCGATGGCGGGCTTCCTCCTGCTATGGCCGGTCTCGCTAGCGATGAGCGTCGTTGCGGGCGCTGTGATCTTCGGCGCATCCGCCGCCCTGATCCTCCGTCGCGGCACGCAAGGGGCGGGACTCGCGTGATCCCTCTCGAAGACCTGGACCTGGATCCACTTCCGGTCCTGGACCCGGTTGAAAGGGGCATTCTCTGGCTCGTGGCCTATGCGTCTGTTTTTAGCGCCCCTGTCCAGACGAGCGCGCTGTCGTCTCGCGTCGTGGGCGTCTCCGCCACCGAAGCGGAGGTCCTTCGCGCCCTCAAAGGCCCTTTGCTCAGGGCGCGCCTCATTGAAGAGGACGGCTTCGTCTGCCTCCGTTTTGCTGAGGCCGGCGCTCTCATCAAGGCGGCGCAGCGACGGGCGGACGCGACGCGCGCCCTGCTCGATCACCACCGCGAAGTCCTCGCTTTCGTGAAGAGCCTGCCGGATGTCCGCCTGGCCGCCCTCTCTGGGGGCTGCGCGCACGACGCCGCGGACGATGGCGACATCGACGTGTTCGTGGTGACGAAGCGGAACGCTTTGTGGCGCACGCTTCTGCGATCGACCCTGATCTCGAAAGCGCGCGGTTGGCGCCGCATTCTGTGCATGAACTACCTCGTGGACGAGACGGCTCTGGCACTGCCCTGGCGCGATTTTTATGGCGCTTTCGAACTCATCAGCCTGAGACCTCTAGGGGCCGAGCAGGGGATCGGCCCACTGCTTGACGCGAACCCGTGGGTGGAACCCATCTTTCCGAATTTCCTTCCGTCAAGGAGTCGCGGGCAGAATCCACCCAACCAGAAAATGGAGTCCTCGGGAGGATCCCTTCTCGAGGATGCCGCGCGAATGATTCAAAGGCCCTACCTCCGCTATCGTCTGCCCACGAGTGCGGGTGTTGAGCTTTCGGATCACGTCGTGCGGCTTCACACCACAGACCACCGGACCCGGCTACGGGGACTTTTTCAAGACGCTTTGCTGAGAATCGGGATGGAAGCGCCGCCATGGATCTAGAGACCCAACCGCAAACTCGCCTCACCCAGAGCGCGTGGACGCCCTTTCTGTGTTGCCCCGAGTGCGGCGGCCCGCTGGGGGAATCAGGCGGGGGCCTCGTATGCAGTCGGGATGAGGCTTTTTTTGCGACGATCGCGGGCGTGCACCGGCTCCTTGGGCACGAGCGCCAGGCCGAGCTCGCGGCGGCCACGGCCTTTTATTGTCGTGTCCGCGCCGACGAGGGGTTCAAGCATTCGTCGCAACTGCCGCGCGTTCCTCGGGGACATGCCCAGGCGCGGATCTGGAAACAGCGCGCACGCCACTTCGCCCGCTTCATGGACTGGCTGGCTCGCGAGCGAGCGCAAGGCCAGGCGATCGTAGACGTGGGGGCCGGCTGTTGCTGGGCCGCCCAGCGACTTGCGGAGCGCGGTCATCATGTTGCGGCCCTCGACATCAACCTCGACGCGCAGGACGGACTCGCCGCGGTAGGGGAGGAGAGGGACCCAGGCGTCGAGCGGATCGAGGCGGACATGGAATTCCTGCCGCTCTCCGCTTCGTGCGCCGATGTGGTTCTCCTGAACGGCGCCCTCCACTTTGCGCGCTGCCCGCAGAACGTGGTGGCTGAAGCGCGCCGCATCCTCAAGCCTTCCGGGAGCCTCGTGATCCTCGACTCTCCGCTCTATCGCCGGTCGGCGGACGGAGAGGCGATGGTCAAGAAAAAGCGGAAGGACTTTCTTGGGCGCTACGGATACGCGCCTTGCCGCGATGCCGCCGCGGGGTATTTCACGGTTTCGGAGCTCACGCGGCTTCTCGAGCGGAGCGGTTTCGAGGTGCGCCTCGTGGGCTGGCCGAGCCGGCTTCGCGAGATGGGCCGTGATCTCATCGAGACCTTCAGGCATGGCCGCCGCACCGCTCGCTTTCCGATGGTCGTGGCCACCAGGCGGGCGGCCTGAACCGAGATCGCGCGCAGGCCTCGGCCTTCGACACCGTCGCGGCGACGTATGACCGCGACTTCGGCCGGGCGCCGTCCGGCCGCCTCTTTCGGTTCCGCCTGGCTGAACGCGTCATGGCCGCTTCGAAACCTCGCGGGAGTGTCCTCGACATCGGCTGCGGCACCGGTGAGGATGCTCTTTGGCTCGCGGCCCAGGGGCACACCGTTCATGGCATCGATCCTTCGTCGGCGATGATCTCCGAGGCCAATGCGAAGGCCGCCCGCTCAGGCTCGAGCGCAACCTTCGAGTGTCGATCGCTCGAGGCTTTTGGCGGGACGGAACAGAGGTTCGACGCCGTCATATCGAACTTCGGCGCCTTGAACTGCCTCCCCCTCGCGACCTGGACGGAGATCGTCCCGCGCCTCCTGACTTCTTCAGGGCGAGGGTTCGTGGTCCTCATGGGGCGAAAGCCGCTTCCGGAGAATCTCCGCGCGGGCAAGGGCTCGAAGGCGCGAGGCCTTCAAACAGACGTGCGCCTCGGGGAG
>JAYUUU010000286.1:0-10209 GCA_043754395.1 Vicinamibacteria bacterium | reverse complement strand
TAGTTCGAAGGTCCTGACTTTTTGATGGGCCTCTGGCCCCTTGATAGGTGTGGCCGCGAGCGGAAACGAATACGTCCCTATCGCCTCAAAAAGCGGCCTTGAACAAGCGGTTGCGCGATGGACGACACTGCGCAACTCGCGTTCGTGAGCGCGCATTCTCTCACGGAGACGTCGAGGACCCCTATTTCATGCCCATGACGAGGCTCTTCCGCTTGTCCGTGGCCCTACTCTGCGGCCTGACGCTGGCTGTGGCGGCGCAGGGCGACTGGACCCGCGACGCTTCACAGTTCCTCGTTTATTGGGCCGCCCTCACCGCGATCTACTTGCTGGTCTTGCTCACGGCGGGGGTGTTTCGGCCCGCGCCGAATCCGGCGCGGCGTCAACGCCCTGTCCGACTCGGTCATCGCGGTGAAGCTTTTCGGCGTTTGCTGCGAGGCGCCGCTTTGGCTCTGATTGTGGCGGGCTTCTCGTACGCTCACCGCGCCGCTTGCTTACCTCGTTTATCCAGGTTGGACGGTAGGGGGTGCGTGGTATGTGTCGTGGTGGGTTCGGGGCGTGGAGTATGGGGTGCCGGCGGTTGTGGCGGGGGTGATCTGGTTTCGCGGACGGTAACGGACTGTCGCGCTAGGCACCGGCTTTCGCCGGTGTGACGTTGGTATCCCCAAGCTGGGTAGGGGTTCCGGTGGTGCGGGGGAGAAGGTCGATGAAGTGGAAACCGTCGCGGGTCACTACTTCACCGGTGTCGACTTCGATCGGCGATCTGAACATCGGGCCCGCGTAACAGAAGGAGTGGAACTCTCCGTTCTCTCCGCAGGGATCGACGCCCGGCGGCAGGGCCGCGAGGAGAGCGGCGTCGAACTGACGGCCGACGAACGAGACGTCGAGCGCGCGCGGATCGACGCAGGTGATCACGGCGCGAAGGCCCGCTGCCTGCATTTCGCGCGCGAGCAGCGCGGTGCGATCCGCCGAACTCCAGATGGGAAAGAGAGGCTCAACCCCGGTTCCGCCGAGCTGAGCGATGCGGTAGTCGCGAACGTCCTCGAGAAAGAGATCGCCAAAGGCGACGTGCGTCACCCGCCCTTCGCGCGCCCGAGCGATAGCGCCCGCCATCAGTTCCGCATACTGCTCGTTCGAGCACGGCCAGGGGAGCGGCACCGACCACAACGGCAAACCCGTGGCCGCGGCCTGCGCGTCGACCAGGGAGCGGCGAACCGCGTGCATCGCTACGCGATCGACGGCATCGTTGAACGTCGTGAGGAGGCCGACCACCTCTACATCAGGGTCGAGCCGCAGCGAGCGAAGGGTCCAGGCGCTGTCTTTGCCTGAACTCCAGGATAGAAGAACTCGCTTCACCGGGACTTTCTCAGTTCGTCGCCTTCCTTCATCGCTCTGAGCGCGGCTAGCGGGCCGAGGACGATCTCCGCGCCTTCGCTCACTCCGGTGACTTCCACATCGAGGCCGGAGATGAGGCCAAGGGTGACCTGCGCGAAAACCGCCTTACCATCGCGGACGACGTAGACGCCGTTCACTTCGCGGTCGCCCTGGTCGCGTGACACTACAGCCTGCAAGGGGACGGCGAGGACGCCGCTCTTCTCGGCGGCGAGAATCTCCGCGTCGCACGAAATGCCGGGACGAAGCGCTCCTTCGGTTTCGTCGAGCGAGACCACTGCGCGGAACTCACGCGCCGAGGCGGCCTGCAGGGAGACCGGAGGCAGAGACGATGCGCCGATCTCCGAGACAACACCCGCGAACTCACGGCCCTGAAGCGCGTCGAGGGTGACTCGCGCTTTTTGGCCCACCCGAAGGCGCAGCGCGTCTGCTTCGGCCACTTTCAATTCGGCGTTCAAACCGGTGGCGCCCACCAGGCGCATGAGTGTGGTGCCGGGCTGATTCTGGATACCGATCACCACCATCTCGCCCTCGCGTACCTGCAGCCGTGTGACGATGCCTGCCATCGGCGCCACCACCGCGGTCTTCGAGAGCGTGTCGCGCGCGCCGCGAAGTTGCGCGTTCGCCTGATCGATCCGGCTATGGATCGCGTCGAGCTGCGCTTTCGCCGCGTCGAGGGCCGCCTGCGACGTGTCGCCCTGCGCCTTGGGCAGCAGACCCTGATCTACGAGCGAGGTGTTGCGCTCGGCGGTGAGCCTCGCCTCGGTGAGCCTCGCTTCGGCGGCCTTCCGGTCGTCGCCGAGCGCCCGCGCCGCGGACTGCGCGGCTTCGACCTCGGAACTCGCGCGCACCGGGTCGAGACGGGCGAGGACCTGGCCCTCGCGGACGCGGTCGCCTTCCTTGACGTTGAGGCTCACCACCCGGCCCATCACGGAGGCCCCGATGTCCGCGTAGCGCTTGGCCACGATCTCGCCGGAGGCGGTGACGTAGGAGCGGAAGGTTTCGCGCTTCGTCACCGTGGTGGTCTCGACCATCGTGCCCCGGGGCCGCCTCGACATCAGGAAGAAGCCGGCGACGCCTAAAACGACGAGAAGCAGGATGGCTTTCCGCAACATGTTCAAATACTATACAAAATGATGATCGCGGAGTCCTTCTCCCAGGCCTTCTCGGTGGTTCGGGAATACCGGCTGCGCTCGGCTCTTGGCGCGCTCGCCATGGCCGCCGCGGTGGTAGCACTCGCCGGCATCTCCACCGGCCTCGAGGTTCTCGAGTCGTTCGCGGCGCGCACCGCGGCCCGCACCATCGGCAGCGATGTCTTCACGGTGTCGAAAGTCGGCCCGCGTGGCCGGCTGGGGCGGCGGGAACTGGCGCGCAAACTCGAGCGAAACGTCGCGATCTCGCGCTCCGATGCGCGCTTCCTCGAAGCGAGCGGGGAAGGCCTCGTCATCTACGCGCCCTCCGCGCAGCGGATCGTCGATGTGACCTCGATCTTCGGCAAACTCGAGTCGGCGCCGGTCACCGGCACCACCGTGGCCATTACGAAGATCCAGGAAATGGCGCTTGCCCAGGGCCGATTCTTTAACGACGAGGAGTCGCGGCGGGGAGATGCGGTGGCGGTGATTGGCGAGGAGATTCGCGCCGCGTGTTTTCCGGGCGGCCGGGCCCTCGGAGCAACGTTGCGCATCTCGGGCCGGGCCTTCCGGGTGGTTGGAGTTCAAGACGCGATGGGGCAACTGGGCGGCCAAAGCCAGGACCGATATGTCTGGGTGCCTCTCGCCGCTTTCGAGCGGACGTTCGGTCCCGCACCGGGCCTTCAGATGTTCGCGAAGTCGCTGGTCGAGGGAGACACCGTGCGGGCCGAAGATCGGGCGCGCGCCAGTCTGCGCGCGAAGCGGAGCCTGTATCCAGGCCAGGCGGACACTTTCGACGTAGTGACACCCGATGCCGCGCGAAACTTTGTTTTCACACTCTCCCGTTCGCTTTCCGCCGCGTCGCTGCCCATCTCGATGATGTCCCTTCTCGCCGCGTTCGTGGTGGTTACGAACACCACACTCGTCTCGGTGGCGCAGCGCACGCGGGAGATCGGAATAAGGCGCGCTATCGGCGCGCGGAAGGCGAACATCGGCGCCGAAGTGCTGGCCGAATCGCTCATCGTGAGCTTCCTCGGTGCGGTCGCGGGTCTGGTTGCCGTGGCTCTCCTCGCGGCCCTCGCGGCTTCGATTCTCGAACTTCCCCTGGCCCTCGCCCCGGCCACGCTCGCGCGCAGTCTCGCGATGGCCACGGTGGCCGGACTGCTCTCGGGCACTTTGCCCGCGGTGCGCGCGGTGCGCGCCGATGTCCTCACCTCCCTTCGGGCTGATTGATGTCCAAACCACATCGCGGCTCTTCAGTCCTTGGCCCGACCGACCGCATGGCCTTCGCGTTCGCGATCGATTCGATCTTCGCGAACGGGATTCGTTCGTTCCTCGCCATCGCCGGCATCGTGATCGGAATCGTGACCGTAGTCCTCATCACTTCGGTCCTCTCGAACGCGAAAACCCAGGTCGCCGCTTTGTTCCAGGGCCTCGGCACCGACAACCTCATCGCCTTTCACCTCTCGCAGGACCCCTACTCGCCGCCCACCGACCGCGAGGCGAACCGCCAGCCCCTGCAGCTCGGTTTCGCGGATGTCATCAAGCGGCTCTCGCCGAATGTCGAAGAAGTGGGCGTTCAGCTCATCGTTCCCGCGATCGTGAATGGCCGCGCCCTGGTCGCAAGCGCCGGGCGGATCGAAAACGACAGCTGTTTCGCCGAAGGCTCGGCGGCGCGGACCTTCCGGGTCATCGAGGCGCCTCTCGCCGAGGGCCGGGTGTTCACACCGATCGAAGAGGAGACGGGGGCGCGCGTGGCGATTCTTGGGGCCAGCATCAAGGCTTCGCTTTTCCCCGGGCTCAACGCTCTTGGGAAGGAAGTGCGTGTGGCCGGCGTGGGGTTCACCGTCATCGGGGTTCTGGCCCCGCGGCCGGGCGGGGTCTTTGGAGAGAACCGGCAAGACAGCGTCATTTCGATGCCGATCCGCGCCGTGCAGGCGGTTTTTCCCGACGCACGCAACGTGCTCATCTATTCGCGGACGAAGGAAGGCCGCCGTCAGGAGGCGCGGCAGGACATCGAAGCGATTCTTCGCCGGTTGCGCGGGCTGGCACCCGACTCGCCGAACGATTTCCAGCTCACCTCGCCCGACCAGATCATCGCGGTTTTCAATCAGGTGGGGAACGCGATCGGCGCGGCAACGGTGGCCCTGGCCGGCATCAGCCTGTTCATCGGCGCGATCGGCATCGGGAACGTGATGATCATCAGCGTCACCGAGCGCACCCGTGAGATCGGGATTCGCCGGGCGCTTGGAGCCACCCAGGCCTCGGTGCGCCGTCAGTTCCTGATCGAGGCGGGCGTGCTCTCGGGTGCTGGTGGCATTCTGGGCGTTCTGGTGGCGCTTGGAATGGGATTTCTCGTCACCCTTATCCTCCCGCGCTACGACGCGCGCCCGCCCTGGGATGCGGCACTTGCCGGCGTCGCGGTCTCGGTGGTGGTGGGTCTCATCGCAGGCTACGTACCCGCGTCGCGGGCCGCGTCGGTGGACCCGATCGAGGCCTTGCATCGGGACTGACCAGCCCTCAGCAGCTAAGCTCCCCTTTCTTCAAAGGAAAGGTCAGGCATGCTTCTCGAAGGAAAAACCGGTCTCATTCTCGGGGTTGCCAACAAGCGTTCAATCGCGTGGGGCATTGCCCGCGCCTGCGCCCGCGAAGGCGCCCGCCTTGCCCTGACGTACCAGGGCGAGCGGCTCAAGGAGAACGTTGACGAGTTGTCAAAGGACCTCAAAGACCCGCTTCTGTATCCCTGCGACGTCGCGAAGGATGACGACATCTCGGCCCTCGCCGCGTCAGTGAAGGCCGATCTGGGGCACCTCGATTTCGTGGTTCACTCGGTCGCCTTCGCTCAGCGGGAGGAGTTGACCGGCGAGTTCCTCAATACTTCGCGCGAGGGGTATCGCATCGCTCAGGACATCTCGTCGTATTCACTTACCGCGGTGTCACGCGCCATGGCGCCTTTGATGGAAGGCCGGGCGGGATCAATTCTCACTTTGTCCTACCTCGGCGGAGAACGGGTGGTTCCCCACTACAACGTCATGGGTGTGGCGAAAGCGGCGCTCGAGATGTCGGTGCGATACCTCGCGGCCGACCTTGGCCCGAAAGGGATTCGCGTGAACGCGATCTCGGCCGGTCCGATCAAAACCCTTGCCGCGGCGGGTGTGGGGGGCGTCGGCAAGATGATCGACTATTACCGCCAGCACGCGCCGTTGCGCCGGGCGACGGATCAGGAAGAGGTGGGCGAGGCCGGTCTTTTCCTCTTGTCGAACATGGCGCGCGGCATCACCGGTGAAGTGCTGCATGTGGACAGCGGTTTCCACGTCATGGCGATGGCCGCCGATCTCGTTTAAAGCAAGGAAGCCCCCACTCCGATGAGTACAGTTCAGGTTGAAATCAAGGACGGTCTCGGCACCATCCGTCTCTCGGGTCCTCGTGGCAACGCGATGAGCCAGACTCTGGTGACTGATCTTTCGTCTGCGCTGCGGACGGTTGGCGGCGAGCCGTCGGTGCGCGCCATCCATCTCGCCTCCGCGCATCCAAAGCTTTTCTGCCCCGGTCTCGATCTCGTGGCGCTCGCAGACATCTCCCGCTCGGAGATGGGCGCTTTCATGCTCGACTTCTCGGCGCTCCTGACCGACCTCTTCGCGCTCAAGAAGCCGGTGATCGCGGCGGTGAATGGCGCGGCGGTCGCCGGAGGGTGCCTTCTCGCCCTTACCGCCGACTGGCGCATCGCGAAGCGTGGCGCGGTGATGGGTCTTAACGAGGTCAAGGTGGGCGTGCCTCTGCCCTGGTCCGCAGTGATGCTTTTGAAGACCGCGGCGCCTTCTTTCGCGCAAACCGCGGTGGCGCTTCTCGGCCGCAACTTCGAGGGCGATGCCGCGAAGGCCGCGGGCCTGGCTCATGAGATCGCCGAGCCTGAAGGCTTCGAGGCACTTGTGGCGGAGCGTCTCGCCGAGTTCGCGGAGAAAGATGCCTACGCGTTTGGGGTCACCAAGGGATACCTGCGGGGTGCTGCGGTTGGTTCGATGCGCGACCGAGACGCGCCGCTCCTTGATGAGTTTCTGGACGGGTGGTTTCAAGACGGCACGCAGGCCCGGATTCGTAAGGCCGTGGAAGCGCTCAAAGCGAAGGCTTAGAGACCGCTTCGTCGTGGGCTTTCGCGAGGAGCCTCCGTGCACGCGCCTTTTTGCCCGCTCGCCAAAGCAGGAAGATTCCCAAAGCGGCGATCGTAATGCCGACGGCTCCGAGCATGCCGGTGACCGCGGCGACCGTCTTCTTCACTTCGTCGTAGGCCAGGCCGAGGGCGGACCCCGCGATGGTGAGGGCGGTGTACCAGAGGAAGGAGGCGGCCGCCGCGGGCAACAGAGTGCGCGCCGGTTTGAGGCCATGGATCGCCGCGAAAGGCAGGACCGCGGCGCGGAGGCCGGGGAGGAACCGGCTGAAGAAGATTCCAAGACCCGCGTATCGGTTGATGTTTCGCTCGATCAGGGGCAGGAGCTCTTCAGGCATGAGAGAGCGGAACATCGGCGAGCGGAGCACGGCTTCGCCGCGCGCGCGAACCCAGTAATAGACCCCAATCGCCGAAGCCTGATTGGCGGCGAAGCACAAAAAGCCGACCCACACGGGGGAGTGTCCGGTGCGCACGGCCCAAAACGCCCCGAGCGCCGCCGCCACATCGGCGGGTACGGGAGGGAACACATTCTCGAGCGCGGAGAGAAACATCAGCAGGAAGACGACGAGAACAGGATCCTGGGCGAGGATGAAGTCGACGATGGTGTCCATGGGTTAGCGGGTGTTTCGAAGGCCAAGGGCACGGTAGACGAGATGGGCCGCCGAGGCGTAGCTCACGCCGGTGGCGCGAGACATCCCGATCTCGCAGGTGCGGCAGGTGGAGTAGGCCGTGGTGTCGAGGCCCCCGCTCGCGGTCACCAGTGCCTTCACCTCCTCAGCCTCGGCCCGTGTGGCGCCTTCGGTGATCTCGGGATGGACGAAGCCTTGATTCCCGGCGAAACCGCAGCAGGCCGCGCGCAGGGGAATCTGCGGGTCTTGAGAGTGAGCCGCGGCCAGGTGCTTCAAGTCGTCGACGGCGCCGAGTTTGGTGAGGGAGCAGGTTGGGTGGAGGACGGCGCGGCCCGGAAGGACGCCTCGCGGAGCGTCTTCGCGCGTCAGCACCTCTCGTGCCCAGAACTGCGCGAAATCGAGGACGCGGATGTTCGAAGCGCCGCGTTCGGCGAACGCCAGCGTGCAAGGCGATGCGTCGGTGACGACGATGAGCGCGCCATCACGGGTCAGTTTCGTGAGGGCCTCGAGAGTGGTGTTCATCGAACGGTCGGCCGCATCCTGGTGCGACTTGCTCGAGAAGGCGAGTCCGCAGCACAATGAGTCGATCCCTTCCGGGATGGTGACGCGATACCCCGCGGCTTCGAGGCAGCGGAGTGTCGCCTCCATCGTCGAGAGTGGCTCCTCGCCGGGCATCGCGCCAAAGATGCGGGAGACGCAGCTTGGGAAATAGACGACATCACGCGCGCCCTCGGCTCGCGGTCGGGGGACGTCCGGGGCGGGGAGGGGAAGTGGAGTTTGTGCGTCAACTTTAGGCGCCAGCTTCGGAGCAAGCGCGTTGAGGATGGCCGAGCCTGCGGTGAGCAGGCCGCGCGCGGCGGCATTCCCGTTCGACAGCGTACCCGCTGCGGATAACGCCCTCCGGGCGAGGGCGGAGGCCCCCGCGAAGTTATTCGTCGCGAGCCTCGCGATCCCGCGGCCGACGAACGACAATTCGGCGCGGTCGAGTTCCTTCATCAGCAGGCCGGTATCGATCCTCACCGGGCAGGCGGTGATGCACATCGAATCGCGAACGCAGCTGGCCCGCGCGGTTTCCGCGTAGTCCGCGGCAAGGCCGTCTGGAAGAGCCTCGCCTGCTCTTGTGATCTCCTCCATCTCGCGGAGCAGAATGATCCGCTGCCGCGGCGAAAGGCCCGTGGACCGGGTCGGGCAGACTGGCTCGCAGAAACCACACTCGATGCAGCGATCCGCGGTGGCGGTGATCTCGGTGAAGGCCTTGAGGTTCTTGACGTGCTCGCGCTTGTCGTCGCTCAGCAGGACGCCGGGGTTCAGGATGTTGTAAGGATCGAAGAGAGCCTTGACCTCGCGCATGATCGCGTAAGCAGCACCACCCCATTCGCGTTCGATGTAGGGCGCCATGTTGCGGCCGGTCCCGTGTTCGGCCTTGAGCGCGCCGTCGTACGTCCCCACCACCAGTTCGGCGAGGGCGTCCATGAAGGCCTCGTAGTTCGCCACGTTCTTCTCGCCGCGGAAATCCTGGGGGGCGATGAAATGGAGGTTGCCGTCCTTCGCGTGTCCGAAGATCACGGCGTCGCGCACCCCAAAACGCGCGAACAGGGCGTGGAGATCGGTTATGGCATCGGCAAGACGCTCACGCGGGAAGGCCACGTCCTCGTTGAGGATCGCCATGCCCGGGCCCCGCCGCGCGCCGATCAGGGGGAGCAAGCCTTTGCGCATCTTCCACTTGTGCGCTCGCTCTTTGGGGTCGGTGGAGAAACCGGTGTTCGCCACACCATCAACGCGTGCGAGCACTCTTGCGGCTCGTTCGATGCCAGCCGCGAGTGCGGTGTCGTCGTCCTCCTGGAACTCGATGAGCAGCGCCGCGGAGTCGGGGCCGATGTCGACTGGATGCGTAAGTTCACTCGCCATCGAGAGCAAAGAAGCACTGTCCATGATCTCGAGTGCCGCAGCCCCTGCCTCCGCAAGCGGCGCCACCGCGCGTCCTGCTTCCTTGAGCGCGCCGAAGTACGCGAGTGCGGTCGCGCGTCTCTTCGGATCCTTCACCGTCTCGAGGGTCACGTCAGCGAGGAAACCGAGAGTGCCTTCGGAGCCCACGATGAGGCGCGTCAGGATGTCGGCGGGTCGGTCGAACTCGAGGAAGGCCTGGAGCGAGTAGCCCATCGTGTTCTTGGTGGTGAACTTGTGGCGGATGCGCTTCGAGAGTGCTTTGTCCGCGCGCACCTTCGCCTTGAGGTCGAGGAGGCCCGCGTGCAGGCGCGGGTGTTTGTTCTTGAGGCGCTCGTCGACTTCGTCACGCGCGTCGCCGTGGGTCTCGATCACCACACCATCGGCAAGGACGATGGTGGCGCCGCGGATTGTCTGATAACTGTTTTGCGACACGCCGCAGCACATGCCCGAGGCGTTGTTCGCCACGATGCCGCCGACCATTGCGGCGTCGATGGAAGCAGGATCGGGACCGATGCGACGGCTCAGAGGCGAGAGGGCACGATTGAGCAGACCGCCGATGACGCCGGGTTGCGCCCACACCGAGGCCCCTCCGTTTTCGATCCGGAAGCGGCCCCAGTCGAGAGAGAGGTCGACGAGAATCCCGCGCCCCACCGCCTGACCGGAGAGAGACGTGCCCGCCGCGCGGTAAGTGATCGGCTGTTTGAGCGCCCTCGCGATTTCGAGAATCTTCCGGACATCCGAGGTATCCCGGGGGCGCACGACGACTTCGGGCACGATCCGATACATCGAGGCATCGGAGGCCCGCGCCAGGCGATCGATAGGCCGCGCCAGAATCCGCCCCGCGGGAAGGGCCCCCTGGAGACGTTTGAGAAGTTCGGGGTCTGGCGCTGCGAGCGAGGTCACGAGAGGAGGATCTTAGCGACTGGACGCGCGACCAAGTGCTGCAGGC
>JAYUUU010000285.1:0-6124 GCA_043754395.1 Vicinamibacteria bacterium | reverse complement strand
GTGATGGCCTTCTCGGACCTCCTTTCGGGTTTGAAGCTCGTCATTCCCCTCGCTCTGCGATGAACGGCGCTACCGCGGAAACCCACGGCGCCGAGCCCGCGGAAGAGAAGGTCCTGTGGCGGGTCATCCTCGCCGCG
Source organism: Vicinamibacteria bacterium (assembly GCA_043754395.1). GTDB lineage: Bacteria > Acidobacteriota > Vicinamibacteria > Fen-336 > JAGNNV01 > JAGNNV01. The sequence continues at coordinate 5,987 of JAYUUU010000285.1, read as the reverse complement.
AGTGTGGGCACGCTCTTCGAGTGGTACGACTTCTACCTCTACGGGTCTCTCGCGATCTTCTTCGGCGATCTGTTCTTCCCGCCTGGGAACGAGCGGACGGCCCTGCTCGCAAGTCTCGCCACGTTCGGTGCTGGTTTTGGGGTGAGGCCTCTCGGAGCCATCGTCTTTGGGCGTGTGGGGGACCTCGTGGGCCGCAAATACACTTTCCTTGTCACCATGGTGACCATGGGCCTTTCCACCGCTTTCATCGGTTTCCTGCCCACCTACGCGAGTGTCGGTGTCCTCGCTCCGGTTCTGCTGGTGACGCTCCGGCTGCTGCAGGGTCTGGCCCTTGGCGGTGAGTATGGAGGTGCCGCGACCTACGTGGCCGAGCACGTTCCCGACAACAAACGCGGCTTCTACACGAGCTTCATCCAGACCACCGCGACCCTCGGCTTCTTCCTTTCCCTCGGTGTGATCGGCTGGTGCCGCACCGTCTTCTCGGTCGAGGAGTTCAAGGACTTCGGCTGGCGTATCCCGTTCCTCGCCTCGTTCTTCCTTCTCGCGGTATCGCTCTACATCCGCCTCAAAATGAGCGAGTCACCGCTTTTTGCGCGGCTCAAGAGTGAAGGCCGCGTCTCGAAGAACCCGCTGGTCGAGAGCTTCGTGCACGCGAAGAACCGGCGGCTGGTGATGATCGCCCTCTTTGGCGCCACCGCAGGCCAGGGGGTGGTCTGGTACACCGGCCAGTTCTACGCCCTGACCTTCCTGCAGAAGCCGCTCAATCTTCACTGGACGCTCGCCTACACGATCGTGTCTACCGCCCTCGTCCTCGGCACCCCGTTCATCCTCTACTTCGGCTGGCTGTCCGATCGCATCGGGCGCAAACGGATCATGCTCACGGGTTGCGCTCTCGCGGCTCTCAGCTACGTACCGCTCTACGCGGGGATGAAGCGACTCGCGAACCCGGACCTTGTCGCCTCGGTGACCAGCCTGCCGAGCGCCTCGATGATTGGCCTCATCCTCATCGTCTTCGTTCAGATGGTTTATGTGGCGATGGTCTACGGCCCGATCGCTGCTTTCCTCGTCGAGTTGTTCCCGACGTCCATCCGCTACACGTCGATGTCCCTGCCCTATCACCTCGGCAATGGTTGGTTCGGTGGCTTCCTTCCGCTGATCGCCACCGCGGCCACCACCTCAGCGTGGTCGGCCGCGGTTTTCGGCGCGGGGGCGATCTACACCGGGCTTATCTATCCGATTCTGGTTTGTATGCTCACCCTCGTGGTGGGCGGTATCTACATCCACGAAACGAAGGACCACAAGATCGATACCCCGTTTCATTAAGTGGGCAGGGTGGGACGGGATCGCGTCGTCGGAAGTCCCTCGACGACCTCCTCGCGATGACGGCAGATTTCGATGGAAGGTCCGCCGTCAGCGGTTCGGGGCTGGCGGCCCCTCGCAATGACCGCGCGGATCTTCTACCGAAGCGCGGTCACTTCGCCGAGAAAGGAGCGGCCATCTTCGTCACGCCCCACATCATGGCGAATTCGCCGGCGTTGCCTTTGGCTGTGAGTTCGATGGTGAACTGCTCCACCGGGGCCTTGAGCGTGGTCGAGGTGAGGGGGATCTCCGCCACCTTGGCTTTCGTCTCAGGATGGCTCGCGATCGCTGTCCACGAGCCTTTCTCGTCCTTCACCGCGGTGAGGTGGTACTGACCCTTGGGCAGCGCCACGGAACCAAAGGAGAGGTCAGCTTCGGTCTTGAGTGAAGTGGGGGAGCCCGATCCCATGCGCCAGGGCGTTCCGACTTTGGCCATGCCGAGCATGTCTCGCCCGGCCAGAACCGGCCTGCCGTATTCGACCGCGACCGATTTGCCGGCGACCGTCGCCTTGGTTTCGCCCCGCTGCTCCTGAGCCACGACGAGAGTGGCGCTGACCGCGATCGCGAGGCCCAGCATGTTCATCAACTTCATTGGTGTTTTCTCCTTTTGGGAATCAAAGTGGTTCTTTTATTGTAGCTATACTGGCCGGAACACCGCGAAGGGGACTTTGAGCAGTGCCGTCCCTTTCAATGAGATGAACACGCCGTTTCTGGAGATTTCATGGCAGCCAATATTTTTCAGACCAAGACGCTGGAGCAGCTCACCGGCGACATAGAAAAAAGCAAGGGGCTCAAGCGGACACTGACCGCGCTGGACCTGACGCTCTTGGGCATCGGCGCGATCATCGGCACCGGCATCTTCGTCCTGACCGGCACCGCGGCCGCGAACCAGGCGGGGCCCGGGATCACTCTTTCCTACGTGCTCGCCGGCCTCGCCTGCGGTTTTGCCGCGCTGTGCTACGCCGAGTTCGCTTCCATGATTCCCGTGTCGGGCAGCGCCTACACCTACGCCTATGCAACCCTCGGTGAGGTCGTGGCGTGGATGATCGGCTGGGACCTTATCCTTGAGTACGCGGTCGGCTCGATGACCGTCGCCATCGGCTGGAGCGGCAACTTTCAGCGCGTTCTGTACGGCCTTTTTGACATCACCCTGCCCACCTGGATGCAGGCGGGCCCCGGCATCCTCCCGGGTGCGGTCGTCAACCTCCCCGCGGTCGTGATCGTCCTGCTCATGATGATCCTCCTCGTGGTCGGGGTTCGTGAGAGTGCCCGGTTCAACGCGCTGATGGTCTTCATCAAGCTCTTCGCGGTCCTGATCTTCCTGGGGGTCGCCTTCTCCCATGTCAAAACGGAGAACTGGACGCCCTACGCCCCCTATGGCTGGTCCGGCATCATGGGTGCGGCCGCCGTGGTCTTCTTCGCTTATATCGGTTTCGACGCGGTTTCGACCACCGCCGAGGAAGCAAAAAACCCCCAGCGCGACCTGCCGATCGGGATCATCGCGTCGCTCGCCATCTGTACCGTTCTCTACATCGCGGTGGCCGCGGTCCTCTCGGGTGTCGTCCCGGTCACTCAATACCGCAGCGTCGAGGCCACACTCGCGGGGACCCCCATCCAGTCGGCGGACGCGATCACCAAGTTCCTGAATGCGCCGGTTGGATTTGTTCTCGGGACACTGAACATTCGCTGGGCGGACACGCTTGTATCGGCGGGTGCCGTGGCCGGGATCACCAGCGTCCTCCTGGTCATGCTCATGAGCCAGCCCCGCATCTTCTTCTCCATGAGCCGCGACCTCCTTCTTCCTCCCGGCATCTCCAAGGTCCACCCGAAGTTCGGCACGCCTTACATCACCACGATCATCACCTGCGTGGTTGTGGCCCTCGTCGCGGGCTTCACGCGCATCGAAGTCGTGGGCGAGATGACGAGCATCGGCACGCTGTTCGCCTTCGTGGTGGTCTGCGCGGCGGTCATGGTTCTGAGGGTCAAGCGGCCCGACGTGAAGCGTCCGTTCACGGCTCCCGGCGGCCAGCTCACGCCGATCCTGGGGGTCATCTCCTGCGCCTACCTGATGCTGTCTCTAGCCACGCTGACCTGGGTGCGTTTTCTGGTCTGGCTCAACATCGGCATGGTGATCTACTGGTTCTACAGCCGCACCCACTCGCCCCTGTACAACGCCGATCTCGAAGCGAAGAAGTCGTCTGCGGACCGGTCATCCGATTTCCTGAGCACGTGGGGCGGCCTCGGACTCTTCAACGGATTCTGGATCACTCTCGTCGGCCTCATGAGCGTCATGGGCATCAACGGCGAGGCGACTGCGAAGTGGCATGAAGTGCATGTGACCCCCGAGCAGGCGACGATCGCCGGCATCGTGGTCCTCGTCGTCTCCGGCGTGCTTTTCATGATGGGCCGCCCGAAGAAGGCGACTGTGTAAGGGCGTAGTCTGAACCCGCCGACGGCGGACCGTCGACACCCATCCGCCGTCGTTGCGAGGCCCGATCCGTTCGAGGGGGCCGAAGCAATCCCGTGCCACCGCTACCAGGCTTGGTAGTGGTTGGCCGGGTTTGCTTCGTCGCCGGGCGCTTGATGGCTCCTCGCAACGACGGCAGGTAGTCGGTTTGACGCCCCTGCCGTCGGCGGTCGCGATGGCGAGCAACGCCCTACGATTTGCTCGCCAGATGCTCCATGACGGAGACGGAGCAGATCTCGCCGAGCTGCTCGAGGATGGTCTCGCCATCCTCGATGTTGGCGGCGCCCGGGTCGCCGAAGTAGGCGTCTTCGCCACCGGCGTCCTTGAAGGTCTTGGCTCCATCCTTCATGGACGCCACGAGGCCGTCCATCGGAGGAATGCTGATGCGCTCGTGCTCGCGCACCAGGGGAAGGTTCAAGGCCATCATCGCGGATGTGTCAAAAGCACCCGCGTGGTCCCCCTTGGCGAAGGCGGCGCCGAGCTGCTGTGACCAGCGCTTTCTGGTGAGATCCACGAAGCAGGCGGAGACGCCGGCCTTCTTCGACTCTTCGACCACCTGCTTCAAGACCTCGAGGTGCGCGGGGTCCAGATGGGTGTTGACGAAGGCCACGGCGCGGAAATTCCGGGTGGCGTTTTGCGCGACCTCCTTGAGAAAGGAGACTGCGGTGGCCCTTGAAAGGGAGAGCGTGCCCGGGAAATCGGCCGAGCGTTCGCACACACTGTAGGAGATGTTTGGGAAAACGATCCCCCGCACGCCGTGCCCCTTGAGCTTGCGGGCCGCGCGTTTCGCCGCGTCGATCGCGAGGTAGGTGGCGGTGGCCAGGGGCAGGTGGGGACCGTGGGCCTCCGTGGCGCCGAGGGGGACAAGTGCTACGCCCTTCCTGTCTTCAGTGGCTTCCTGGACTTCGGGCCAGGTCATCTCGGCCAGTACGATGTTTTCCGCCATAACACTTGCACGCGCGCGGAAGGTGCCCTCCTTATGGTGATGCGGCAACGCTTCGCGCGGTTCGTTCTCCTTCTAAGGGACTGAGGTTCTTTGAAGACGCTTTTAAAAGCGAGGGATCCTTTGTCTTTATACCCGACTCTTTGGATGCGTCACAAACTGGAGGGGCTCAATGCTCCGTTTCGTCGCTGCTGATCGGGGGCACGGGCAGGGGCGTCATTTCGTCCTCGATGCCCCGGTTCGCGAGACGCTCCAGCAGTTTGTTGAACAGGGTGTTGTCGGGCGGGGGCGCGTCGCGCACGAGCGACAAGGCCTCCTCGAGGTAGGCGACGCTTCTCGCCAGATGAGCGAGGGTCTCGGTGGGCAGAGGGGCGTCCGGATCCGCGGTGCTCGCGAAGCGCTTCTCGTCGGCGAAGAGGCCCAGCACTTCGATCACCCGGGCGGAGAGCGAGTCGGCGGCTTCGTTCACCGCCTCGTGGTGGAACGCGGTCTGGGCGAGGGCCAGGGCATCTTCGATCTCGTCGTCCCCCCAGTCGTCGCGAAGACGGTCGAAGTCGGCGGGCGGGAGGGTGAGGTTCGCCCCCGCTTCGTCGGCCGAGGCGGCGACGTCCGTGATGAGTTCGATCAAACGTCCCATTATTTAGTCCAGGGGGTCCAGACACGGACCCGGCCCCCCTGGAACCCCCTGGCCTGCACTTGGCAAGGCGTTATTGACGCTTTGTTCGCCTGATTCAATCAGGCGAACAAAAGAATGAATTGCGAAGTTTCGGCCATCTCGCATCGCGTGGATTCTAGCCGCCATCACTTCCCGCCCGCGCCCTTCAGGTACTTGAGCAGCTCGGACTCGGTGGACAGGACCAGTACCGACTTGGCGTCGATCGTCTTCTCGAGGGTTTCGAGAGACTTCAAGAAGGCATAGAAGTCGGCATCGCGTTCATACGCGCGCGCGAAGATCGAGGTCGCCTTCGCGTCGGCCGCTCCTTTGAGCAGCTGTGCCTTCTTGTACCCCTCGGAGGATGCGGCGAGCAGATCGCGCTCTTTCTGGCCGCGTATCTCCGCGGCCCGCCCAGCACCTTCAGAGCGGCTCTTCTCGGCGATCCTTTTCCGTTCCGAGATCATGCGCTCGAAGACCTTGGCCTGGACGGTCTCGACGTAGTTGATTCGCTTGAAGCGGACGTCCACCAGTTCGACGCCGAACTGGGGCGTGATGGCCGCCGC
>JAYUUU010000284.1:0-4613 GCA_043754395.1 Vicinamibacteria bacterium | reverse complement strand
GGGAACCTCGGGGCCTTGCCGCTTCTCCTTCGCGACACCGCGCGCACCGGAGCCCCCGCGTTCAACAATTCGCCCACCTATCCAATGACCGATGTGGTCACTCAAGACGTCAACGCCTTCGATCCCAACCTCAAGACGCCGCACTCGGATTCGTGGTCTTTGGGCATCCAGCGTGCGATCGGAAAGAATACGGCCTTCGACCTGCGTTACGTCGGGACGCGGAGCCGCGACTTGTGGCGCGTTTACGATTACAACGAAGTCAACATTGTCGAGAATGGCTTCCTTAACGAGTTCCGGCTCGCGCAGGCGAACCTCCAGGCCAACATCGCAGCCGGCCGCGGCGCCAACTTCCGTTATTTCGGCCCGGGCACGGGGACCTCGCCCCTCCCGATCTTCCTTGCCTACTTCTCCGGTGTGCCCGCATCCCAGGCCGGCGATCCGGCCCGGTACGCGTCGGCGACCTTCACCGACAACACCTTCCTGTCGCCGCTTGCGACCTTCAACCCTCAGCCGCGCACCGCCGCCACCGCTCTCGACGCCGACGCCGCGCGCCGCGCCAACGCGCTGCTCGCCGGTCTCCCCGCGAACTTCCTCGTGGCGAACCCGGACCTGCTCGGGGGCGCTAACGTCACCGGCAACGGCGGGGGGACCAACTATCACTCGCTTCAGCTCGAGGTGAGACGCAGGTACGCGAACGGTTTTTCCTTCAATGGCAGCTACGTGTTCGGGAAGGCTCGCGAGCTTGCGTTCTACTCATTCCGGACGCCGTTCAAGTCCCGGCTCGACGCCGGGGCCGAGGGGGGGGTAACCCACGCGGGCAAGGCCTTCATGTCGTGGGAACTGCCGGTCGGCAAGGGCAAGCGGTTCCTCGGTGGCGCGGGCGGTTTGCTCGACCGCATCGTGGGTGGATGGCAGCTTCACGGCTCCATCCGGCTTCAGACCGGCCAGCTCCTCGATTTCGGTAACGTGAAGATGGTTGGCTTCGACGCGAAGGAGCTGAAACGCATGTACAAACTACGAACCGTCGATAGCGCGTCTGGAACGCTCCCCAAGAAGCGCGTGTGGATGCTCCCGCAGGATGTCATCGACGAGACCGTCAAGGCATTCAGTGTGAGCGCCACCAGCCTCACGGGTTATGGCGCCTCCGGCCCGCCCTCCGGCAAGTACTTCGCGCCGGCCAACGGTCCGAATTGCGTTGAAGTCGCTGCCGACGACAGCGCCACCACCAATGACGGTTTCGGGGAATGCGGGACGAGTTCGCTGGTTGTGACAGGCCCGATGTTCAAGAATGTCGATCTGAGCCTGACCAAGGTCGTCCCGGTCGCCGGCCGCACTCGGCTTGAGTTCCGCGTGGAGGCGCTCAACGTCTTCAACCGGCCGAACTTCGTCCCCGTGGGCGGCATCGGCTCGAACCCCAACAGCTACGAAGTGACCGCCCTGACCGGTGCGAACACGTCCCGCACGGTGCAACTCGTTTCCCGCTTCAGCTGGTAGCGCCCGCTTCAAGCGCCGCCTCCGTGCACGCCGGCCGTTCGTTCCCGAGTCTGGGCGCGAGACGGTCGGCGGCCCTACTTCCGCGCTTTTCGGTCCGCTTCGCGAAATCGATCGGCCAGGGCTTTCACGAAGGCGCCCGCCCAGGTCGTAAGGCCCAGGGTCTGGGAGAGCGTGGCGCCGGTCACCACTCTCACCTCGAGCGGCTCAAGTGCTTCGACCGTGGCGCTGCGCGGCTCGTCCGAAAACACCGCGGTTTCGCCGAACACGTCGCCTGGCCCCAGCTCGCGCAGAACGATGCGCTTGCCCTCACTCATGGCGGTGACGGCGCATCGGCCAGTGACGATCGCGAATGCCTCGTTCCCCTTGTCGCCTTCGCGCACGACCACCGCACCCTTCTCGTACTTCCTTCGCGGCGCCCGCTCGCCGCCGCGTTGGAAGGCGACGACGTCGTGCTGGAGGTCGAGCACGCTTTGATAGCGCTCATGCGGCCGGGCGGACATGGCTTTCATCGCGATTGCCGCGAGTGCGGGCGGGATCCCGCGATTGGGAGTGCGTGTGGCGGGCGGAGTGATCGCGCCGCGAATCGCCGAGGTGACGACTTCCACCACGGTCTTCCCGGGGTGAGGTCTTTGGCCGGTGAGGATTTCGTAGAGGATGCCCCCGAGCAGGAAGACATCGGTCAGCTCGCTGATGTGAGCGTCGATGCGAAGGGCTTGTTCAGGGCTCATGTAAGACGGGGTGCCCGTGGAGGCGTCCTTGGGGGAGAGAGACAAGAGCAATCGCGGCTGTTCGGGGCCGGGCCTATAGCGTGCGATTCCCCAATCGACCACATAAACCTGCCCGAAGGGTCCGATCATGATGTTGTCGGGCTTGAGGTCGAGGTGGATCACGTTGCGGCTGTGCGCGAAGGCGACCGCGTCGCAGATCTTCACGAAGATCGAAAGCACGGCGTCCTGCGCATCGGCGGGCCACGGAGCCTTCGGCAGGGAGTGAAGGTACTGAGTGAGGGTGCGGCCTTCGATCAGCTTCATCACCAGCGATAAAACGCCGTCGGACCCGCGGGCAAGGCGATAGACGGGGGCGATGTTGGGGTGGTCGATCATGGCGGTGATGCGCGCTTCGTCGACGAATTTCCGGGCCAGAAACTCATTCTTGGTCAGCGAGGGGAGCATCACCTTGATGGCGACGAGCCTCTGAAGGTCCGGGTCGAACGCCTTGAGCACGGCGCCCATGCCACCGCGGGCCACTTCACCAAGGTCGGAATAAGGAGGGGGGAGGACGTGCGCGGGCTGCGGCCGGGCCTGCCCCGGCGCGGCCTCGGTCTCAACGAAAACTTCGGTGTGCGCCTTGTCGGCCGCCTCATGTTCCACCGCCAGCGTGCGGGCGATCTCGTCGATGTCTTCGCCGTCGGTTTTGAGGGTGATATCGGAAGGAGGCACGGAGGGGAGTGTATGTCGGGCCGCTTTGGTGTTCCACCGGCCCCCCGCGCGGAGAGGCTCTCCCGTGTGGTTCGGGGGCGGCGGTGTGATCTACTTCCGCCGTGATGCGAGCCACCGACCTCCGAGGCATCCTGAGATACGTCCCCCAGTTCAGGGAGAAGACGTTCGTCGTGGCCATTGACGGGGCCATCGTCGAGGATGAGAACTTCCCGAACCTGCTGATGGACGTGGCGGTGTTGTGGTCGCTCAATGTCCGTATCGTCCTCGTGCACGGCGCGGCCGCTCAGATCCAGGCTCTCGCCGACAAGACCGACGCGGCACCTTCGGATCTCGAAGGATCGGGCGTCACCGACGAGAAGACGCTCCAACTCGCACTCACCGCCGCGAACCGCCTCACCCACGAACTGCTCGAGGGCCTCAGTGCGGCCGACCTGCGCGGAGCGTCGAGCAACGCGGTGATCGCGCATCCCCTCGGGATTCTCCGCGGAGTCGACCATCTCTTCACCGGCCGCATCGAACGGATCGACGTGGAGTTCATTCAGAAACTCATCGCGAGCGGCATTGTCCCCGTCATCCCGCCTCTCGGCATGGACGGTGATGGTCACAGTTATCGCGTCAATTCCGACTCGGTGGCGCTCGAGGTGGCGAAGGCCCTCGGTGCGGTGAAGCTGGTCTTCGTGACCACCGCCGAAGGGTTGATGGTGAATGGCGCGGTCGCGCGCCAGGTTGCGGTGGACGAACTTGAGAAGTCGATTCAGGATGGCGCGGTCGCGGCCTCTCAGGTCTCGAAGGCCCGCCACGCTGTAGCCGCCTGCCAGGCCGGCGTGCCGCGCGTGCATGTAATCAGCGGTCAGGTCGACGAAGGGTTGCTCGCGGAGGTCTTCTCGAACGAGGGCATCGGCACGCTCATCTACGCGAATGATTATCGCCAGATCCGGCGCGCGAAGAAGCGCGACATCCGAAGCATCCAGCAGCTCATCAAAGCTTCGGTGGAAAGCGAGGAGCTGCTCCCACGCACCCGCGCCGCGATCGAGAAGCAGCTCGACGATTACTACATCTTTGAGGTCGACAAGAACCCGGTCGCGTGCGTGGCCCTTCATACCTATCCGGACACGGCGCAAGGCGAACTTGCGTGCCTTTGTGTCCGCGCGACCCACGAGAACCAGGGCGTCGGCCGCCGGATGGTTCAGTTCGTCGAGGATCGCGCGAGAGAGATGGGCCTCAAGTCCCTGATGGCGCTATCGACCCAGGCCTTCAACTTCTTCCAGTCGAAGGGCGGCTTCGTCGAGGGCACGCCGGACGATCTGCCCCCCGGCCGCCGCGAGCGCTACGAGCAGAGCAAACGAAGGTCCAAGGTTCTAGTGAAGCCCTTGGCCCAGGACACCGCAGCCCCCAACCTCCGCGCCAGCTGACCAGGCGACGAAAGTCGCCTGGTCATTGCGAGTCAGTTCACGGATTTCATCCGTGACTGTGGGGGAGAAACCCCACATCGTCATTGCGAGTCAGTTCACGGATTTCATCCGTGACTGTGGGGGAGAAACCCCACATCGTCATCGCGAGTCGGTTCACGGATCAAGCTCCGTGACTGTAGAGGGAAACCCCACGTCGTCATCGCGAGGAAGCTCATCGAACGAGGGCAACGAAGCAGCTCAGCTAGCGAGCCGCGATCGTCATTGCGAG
>JAYUUU010000283.1:0-4356 GCA_043754395.1 Vicinamibacteria bacterium | reverse complement strand
TGGAGGCGGCGACCGGAGTCGAACCGGTGAATAGAGGTTTTGCAGACCTCCGCCTTAACCACTTGGCTACGCCGCCGTTCTGGTCCCCTCGCGGATTGTTCGGAAGAGACGAAGGGCGACTATAGCCGACCGTCCCGACTGGAGGACAGACTTCCCTCTAAACAGCGCATCCACCCTGGCATCCTTCCTGCTGTAGGTCCAGCTGCTTGGGAATTTCTCCGGGCTAAGGAGGATGGAAGTGAAGAAGAGTCAGGCGGTTCTCGGAGCTTTGATCGGGTTTGCCCTTGTTGGACTGCTCCCTCAAGAGGCCAGCGCTTCGGGGCTCGAAGTACGGATCGGCGGGATGCTCCCGCGGGCGAAGTCGGTCCTGTTCGACGACAGCGTCACCCTGTATCAGGTGGAAAAGGACGACTTCGCGGGCGCTTTTGGCGGCGTCGAGTTCACGAAGGGCCTCGGCTCCAACGTCGAACTGGCTTTCGCGATCGAGGGTTATGGTCGCGAGATTCCCACGAGCTATCGGGAGTTCGCCCGGCCGTCCGGTCGCGAGATCGAGCAGACCCTGAGGTTCGTGGTGGTTCCGACCTCAGCCATCGTTCGCCTGATTCCAAGCGGCCGCTACCGCACCTTCACTCCCTACGCGGGCATAGGAGTCGCCGCGATGTTCTGGCAGTATGAGGAGTTCGGCGACTTTATCGATTTCGATGCGCGCGGCCTCCCCGTGGTCGCCGACTCCTTCAAGTCGACGGGCGTTACCCCGGGCCTCGTTTTGAACGCAGGCCTCCGGTATCGCATCAATGAAGACTTTCAGGTCACGGCCGACGTCCGGAACTTCTCCGGCAAACAGAAGATGAGCGGTGATTTCGCGCCGAACGAGATCGACGTCTCGGGCACCGCGTTCACCGTCGGTTTTCGCCTGACGTTCTAAGGGAGCGAACCGGCCCGCCCTCTCCGCATCACCAGCGCACCCGTTCTCCGTCGCTCGTGATGTGGAGGGTTTTGTGCAGATCGGTTCTCCATACGAGGGCCCCCGCCTTCGACCACCGCTCGACCACCGCGGGTGCTGGATGCGAGAACCGGTTGCGGTAGCCGGCAGAGATCATCGCGACCCTCGGCCGAGTCTCATTGACCAGGGACTGCGAGCTTGCGTTCGGGGCGCCGTGATGTCCCACCTTCACGACGTCGTAGCGGCCGCGGTCGATGTTCAGCAGCCGCTCTGTGTCGATGCCGGCATCTCCAAGAAGCAAAAGCGAGGAGCGGCCGTAGCGGACATCGATGACAAGTGATCTCGCGTTCTCGTCGCGGCTCGGAAGGGCCCAGTCGGGATCAGGCGCGAGCACTCTGAACGAAACGCCGTCCAGAGCCCACGAGTCTCCGCGCTGAACCGTCATCGCGGCATGCTCCTTCAAGGCGTCGGTAGGGCCGTTCACGTAGATGTGCTCTGGGTCGAAGTGCCGCGCCAGGAACAAAGCACCTCCCTGGTGATCGGCATGGCGATGCGTGAGGGCCAGAAACGCGAGCCGCGAGTGGCCGAGCTCCCATAAGGCCTCGGCAACCACCCGTTCACCGGCATCAAACTTCTCGAACGCCGGTCCCGCATCGATCGCGGCTACGTGCCCGTTGGGTGTTTCGATGAGAAGGGCGTCGCCCTGGCCCACGTCGAGGAGCCAAAGATGGAGGCGGCCGTCACCATGGGGCAGCCCGCTCATCGTGAGGGAGGCGATGAGCCCGGCGGCGGGAACGGCTATGCGTCGCCAGCCCGAGCCAAAGGCGAGAACCACGAAACCTACGATCAAGGCCAGGGGCGCCGCGGGTCCCCGCCAGTCGGGGTCGGAATCGGCGGCGATCCGAGCGAGAGAACGCAGGGCCTCCGCGGTCATACCGCACATGAATCCGCCGATTGAAGCGAGCGGCCCGAACACAACATCGAGAGCCGCGGTGGCAAACGAGCCATAGAGCAGGGCGACCGCGAGCGGGGCGGCGAGCATGTTCGCGGGAATCGCGATCACGGTGAACCGATGGAAATGGATAAGGGTCAGGGGAATCACGGCAATGGAAGCCACCAGAGTCGCGGCGAGGACGTCCGCCAGCAGGCCGGGCACGCGGAAGGACTCGAGACGCCGGGCGAGGGGCCCGGCGAAGGTGATGAGGGCCAGGGTGGCGCCGAAGGACATCTGCGCGCCGGGATCGAGAGCGTCGAGCGGGCGGACCGCGAGCACGACCAGGGCCGCGCCCGCGAGGAAGTTCGCACCTCCCCGGCCGAGGTCCACCCTCACCGCCACCGCGAATGCCATGGCCATCACGGTCGCGCGGACGATCGAATCCTCCGCACCCGCGAGAAGGCAATAAGCCCACAGCACCAGGCACTCGAGCGCGCACCCGGCCCAGGAGATGCGGAGGGCCAGGGGCATGGCGCGTCTCAGGCCGATGATGAGCGCCGCGACCTGCGAGCCTGAGACAACGAGAAGATGCAACAGGCCGGCGGAGCGGAAGTCGTCCCGCGTGGCCGTATCAAGCGCGCCCTCGTCGCCGAGCACCATCGATGCCGTGACCGCGCGATTCAAAGGGTCGCTCACGTGTCTCCATGAGCGTTTCAGGAAGTCCCGCGCGCGGTCTATCGCGCCTCGGTCTGCGCCGGCGTGGGTGACCTGCAGCAGCCTGTCGCTCTTGCAGGTGCCGAAAGCATGAACGCCTTCCCGCATCGCCCATGCCGCCTGATCGAAACCGCCGGGGGACCGCACGGGTTCGCTCAGACGCAGCTCCACCCAGGCCCGGATCCGATCGCCTTTGGCGAGGCCCTTGACCCGTTCGAAGGGCGGCACGCTCTGGCTTCGCACGAAGACCCTCACCCGTCCGCGATACACGTGTTCGACACCCTCTACCGTCATCTGGTTCGATGCCACATCCAAACGCATCTCATCATCGATGATGCGCGGATCGGCCGCAAGGTGGCCCTCGAGGACGACCGGACCATTAACTGAAGCGATGACGCGAGGCAGCGAATCGCTGGCGTACGAGACTTGAGCCGCGGTCGCAAGGGCGCTCCCCGCGGCGGCCGCAGCCACGATCAGAGCGCTCAGAGGGGCTCGCGTGGGCCGTAGGATCGCGGCGGTGGAAAGCAACGCCGCGAGTCCCAGGGCCATGAGCAGGGGCCACTCGAGGCTCGGCGATGGGACCAGGGTCCCCGCGATCAGGCCGAGGACGAGGAAGAAAAGCGGCTGAGGGTGAAACGGCATAGCGCGAGATGCTCGTTCGCACGAGCCGGATCAAGCGGCTCTCCTGTGACGGATCAGAGAGCGTCACAGGCGGCAGGTCCCGGCGAAATCCGGAAGGAGTGAGTCAGCGAGGCGCCTGGATGACGCGCGCCTGTGTGGACGGAGAGCCGTCCCACGCCGTGTAGGCCAGGCGGCCCGGCCCGAGAAACACAACGTCGCTTCGGGTGTAGGCGGGAAGGGAATCGCGAAACACTTCTTTTCCGTCGACCGTCGAGATGACGATGACGCTGTCCGCAACACCGGTCCATGGCCCCGCCAGGAGGCGACCGCACGGTGTGCGGCCCGGGCAATGGGATGGCGTAGACGAGGAACGAGGCGAGGATAGCGATCGATGCCTTGCCGCGTCCTGCCGTTGAGGTCGTCATCGAAAGGATCCTATCCGTCCGGGTGTAAGGTATTCGACAACAACCGTCCGTTAGTCCTTGACGATGGATACCAATGAGGTCCGGCCCATGAAGAGAATCGCACTCGCTCTGTCCCTTGCTTTCGCGTTCACAGGTGTTTCAAACGCCCAGGACATGGTCCTGAGCGGCGTCGTGACCACGAGGGACGACGGCCTCTCGCTGCCGGGAGCGACGGTGTCGATCGACGCGTTGAAGCTCTCCGCGACCACCGACACCGAAGGGCGCTACACCCTGACTCTTCCCGCGGGGACGCCCTCGACCACCGCTCTGGAGGTACGCGTGACCTCATCGGGCCTCCTTCCGAAGACCTGGTCGTTCAAACCGGCCGCGGGAGTGACGACTCACGACTTCGCGTTGGCCCTGACCTTCTCCGAGGAGATCACGGTCGGTTCGCGTGCGGTGGGCGTCGAGGCGGAGGGCGCTGTTCCCGTCGACATCATCACCGCCCGTCAGATCGAGATGACGGGGGCGAGTGAAACCATGCAGGTGATCCAGCGCCTCGCGCCGTCTTTCAATTTCCCGCGCACCTCCATCGCCGACGGTTCGGCCTCCGTCCGTCCGGCGAGCCTCCGCGGCATGGGCCCGGATCAGGTTCTCGTTCTGATCAATGGCAAAAGACGCCACACCACCGCCCTCGTCCACGTCAACGGGACCATGGGTCGCGGCTCCACCGGCGCAGA
>JAYUUU010000282.1:0-6932 GCA_043754395.1 Vicinamibacteria bacterium | reverse complement strand
ACCAGAAGACGGAAGGCCGCGAAGAGAAGGGCCAGGGTCGAGATGTATTGGTTCGCCAACCCCCGTAATCTACACGCCCGAAACTCACCACTACGGCTCGCCATGGAATCCCGCCTGATCCGCCTTCTCCTCTTCGTGGTCGCAGCGACCGCCGGGGTTTCGCTCGTGCTGATGGCGATGGGCGTGCCGCGAGCCCAAACCGGCGTCGACCCGCTCGTCTGGTTTGTCGAGGGTCGTCAGGGGGGCGATTCATGGAGGCCCGGCTTCACGGCGTTGGACGTGGCCGAAACCCTCCACCTGCGATCTCGCGGCCTCTACGAGAAGGTCTTCTTCCAGGCCAAGGTGCCGCACAAGGGTTTTCAGTATCCGCCCACCGCGATTCTTCCCTTCCGGGCGGCGCGCGCAGCCGCCGGTGTCGACGCCTTCGCGCTACTCGCCTTCTTAAACTGGCTGAGCATCCCGATATTGATCCTCGCGACTCTGTCGCTGGTTCGATCGGACTCGCCTCGGTCTTGGCGGGAGGAGGTGGGGGTCGTCCTCATCGTCATCATCGCGGCGCTCCTCTTCTACCCGGCCATGCGGGCCTACCGGAACGGCCAGATGCAGGCGTGGATCAACGCACTCTTCGCCCTGGGTCTCGCGTTTCATGCGAGGAATCAAAAAGCGCTCTCCGGCGTTTGCCTGGCCTTGGCCGCCATGATCAAACCCCAACTCGGTCTCTTCGCGTTGTGGGGACTGATCCGCCGGGAGCGGGCGATGGTCACTGCGTTCGCGGTGGTGCTCGGCACAGGCGGACTCCTTACGCTCGCGTGGCTCGGCATAGCGCCCTTCGTCGACTATCTCGACGTGCTGCGTTACATCGCGGCCCGGGGTGAAACCTTCTATCCGAATCAAAGCGTCAACGGCTTCATGAATCGAATGGTTGGAAACGGCAGCAGCGTCGACTTCGGCGAGGCGATGCCCGAGCCTCATGCGCTCGTGGGCGCAGCGACTGGCTTGACTTCCCTGCTGTTCTTAGCCCTGGCGCTGATCGGTGCGAGGAAGTCGCAGGACAAGGGCGCCGCACCCTTCGAGTTCGCCTTGATGGGCCTCGTGGCGACACTCGCCTCCCCGATCGCCTGGGAGCACCACTATGGCGTTTTGCTTCCTGCCTTAGCACTTCTCTTTGGCGCGTTTGTGCGCGGTGAGCTTCGCGGCAAGGCCCTCGCACTGGCCGCCGTCGCGTGGGTTCTGTGCGCCAATTCGTGGGAGGCCGCCAACGTCTTCGCGGACACTCCGCTCCGTTTCCTCCAATCCAGCCTGCTCTTCGGGGTCTTCTGTCTGGCCGCCGCTTTGTGGCGGCAATCGGCCGCGGGCTCTACCTCAAGGATCGACGCGAACCCATAACACGTGAATGGGCGACGTCCCGGTTGACGGGAGGCGAACCAGTCGAAGCTCGAGAACGCCGTTCGAGCGTTGATGCTCGGCTTTGACCTTAAACGTCGCGGTCTTTCCTTCGTCCCTCATCTGTGAAGATTGAACCAGAAGCGCCTCGCCCGCCCACACCTCGAACGGCGCGCCTGTAGGGCCTGCGGCGCCGAATCGGAACACAGTGCGCACAGCTCTTCCCGCATCGAGGGGAATTCGAACCCGCGCCTCTGCGTCCCGCATCTCCAAAGAGCGAGATCCGGTTTCGCTCTCGATCAGGCGGAAACCGGACTCAAAGAAAAGACGGGCCGCAGGTCCTGCCTCGATCAGCGCCTGGCGCTCGTGTCGAATCGCCTCGCCTACTCGGAGCCAGTCGAGCCGCTGGTGAACCCACGGGGTGAGTGAGAGAAGCACCGTGGCCGCGACCGCGTATTTGAGAGCGGGGCGAAGCATCGACCGCCGCAATTCGGCGTTTAAGACTCGCGAAACAAAACGAAGGAGCGCCTCAACCGCCATGGCGGCTGAAACCAGGTAGAACGGATACGCGGGCAGCGTGAATCTCCACTCGCCTCCGCCGGGAATCCCCCAGGTCCACGCATAGGGCACGATCGAGGAGAACAGGACCATCAACGTCAGCCCGCCGCCGGGTCTGAAGAGGATCACGGGGAGGCCCGCGAGGGCGAGGCAGCGGACCGCCTCGCCGAGCCCGGGAAGCCAGGCGCCGAACCCGTGCCACTTGTTGAGGAAAGGGAATGAGGTGAGGCCCACGAAGCCGGTCTCGACGAATTCCCACGGCAGGCGCGAGCGAGCCAGGAACTGAAGAGCCGAAGTCCCGCCGCTCGCGTCGAGTCCGGCCCGGCCGCTGTAGAAGCGCGCGTGCACATTCACCGCGTAGAAAGGATCGCCAAAGGCAAGCGCGCAAGCGATCATGAACGGTCCGGCCAGGAGAGCCATCACCGCGAGAGCCACTCGCGCGGATTTCCCTCTCTCTCGTCGCGACGCGGAACTCGGCAGAAGCACCGCGGCCAGAAGGCCGGGGAGGAGAAAGGTGAGAGCGCTCAAACGGGTCAGCAGCGTCAGCCCGCCGATGACGCCAAGGAGGGCCGCGCCCCGCCGGGTCGGACGGAGTTGAAGAGAGATGAGGGCCACCGCACATGCTGCGACCTGGAGGGTGAACAGGTCATCGCGCCATCCCTCCACGGAGAACGAAATCACCTGCCACTCGATCGCCCATAGAAGTGCGGCGAGGAGACCGCTCCACGGCGAAAGGAGACGGGCGCCGAGCGCGAATATCGAACAGCAGGTCAGGGTCGAACCGAAAGCCGAGAGGAAGTTGATGCCGATGTCGTGGTCCGCGGCCAGCCACAAGGCGAGCCGAGTGAGCGCTGGGAACAGGGGTTCACGCGAACTGGGCTCGTAGAAGCCGCCCATCGAGCGCGCGATCGTCAGATAGCTGAAAGGATCGCCGCCGTACGCTCCGTAGTAAGGCGTATGTTCGAAAGCACCCGGGCGCAGATCGCGGATGTCGATCGCCATGGCCTCGGCCCAAGCCGGCGCTTCGGCTCCCCAATAACGGATGACGAGCGATTCCAGGCGCAACGCGCCGGCGAGGAGGGTCACGACGCACAACGCGATCACGGGCACGCGCTTCCAAAGGTGCGCGCGATTTCCGTTCATGATCGTCTGTACGAGCAGGAGGGCCCAGGCGAGGAGCGCTCCGATCGGAAGGATCCTCTCGGCGAACGCGATCGCACGTTCACCCGAGGACGGCGCCCGCGGCGAAGTGTTGCGGCGTTCCACCGCGACGGATCGACCATCGCCGGTCACACCCTTGAGGAAGATCGCACGCCTCACCGTGATGGCATCGCCTGACGAGCGGTACGTCACGCTCAAGCGATGTGGTCCGGGTGTGATGCGCCGCTGCAACCGGTTTGTCAGCAACGCGGCCGTGCCCGTTCCGAGAAGCAACTCGCCGTCCAGTTCGACCCTTGCTTCACCGTCACTCTTGAGAACAAGCTCGGTGAAGCCGGGTTCGGGCACGTTCCAGTAGCCCGACCATGAAGCCCCCACCGGATGGAGCTTCCGTACCGCCAGGGCGTCGATCCGGAAAGCTCCAAGGGCGGTGTGCTGGAAGGCAGCGAGAAGGGATCCATCTGAGGTCGTCACACGAAGGCCGAGGCCCGTGCGAGCGACGTTCGAAGCCCAGACGATCACGCTCGCCGCCGTCAGCAGCGTGGCCGCGATGACGAGGATTCTCGTTGACCGAAAGACCCTGGCCCCCCCGTCCAGCATTCGCTACAGCTCTTCGAGCCGCGGCAGACCGTCGAGACCGCCTACGGCTAGCGTCGATCGCGCCCCGACGGTATTTCCAAGACGCAGCGCTCGCCGGGCTGGCAGGCCGCTCAGGAGGCCGGCCAGAAAACCGGCGTTGAACGCGTCGCCCGCCCCCGTGGTGTCCACGGGCCGAACCACTGGTGCCGCTTCCTCCACGGTTCCCTTCGCCGTGATCCATCGACTCCCCTTCGAGCCGAGCTTGATCACGGTGTTCTTCGCATGTTGCTTCCAGAACAACTCTGCTTGAGCCAGGGATCGTCGCTTCGAATAAAGCTTCGCTTCATCTTCATTAACAAGAAGGAAATCGGCGGCGGCGATCAGCGCCGGGAGATTCCGGTCCGAGGCGAGGTGAATGTCGTAGCCGAAGTCGAGCGAGACCGAGACGCCGCGAGCGCGCAGGGCGCCAAGTGCAGTCACAAGCGGCGGAATATCCCGCGGACACATCGCGAGGTGAACGATCCGTCCCTGAACCTTCGAGAGGGCCGCAATGATCCGCGGGCCGAGGACGGCGTTGACTCCATCGAAGGTGGCGAAGGCCCGGTCCTTCGGTGTCGAAAGAGCGGCGGTGATGGCGTGAAGCTCGGAGCGCTTCCGCAAGTTCGTTACCTGTACCCCTTCGGCGCGCAGCCGGACGCAGGCGCCGTCGGCGAGGGCGCTCACGATCCTCGTCGCGACCCCGAGCCGCGCGGCCGCCACGGCCGTGATCGTCGCCCCGCCGCCGAAAGTCCGGATGAAGGATTTCGTCCGCAGTTCCTCCCCGAGCCTCGGGAGGCGAGGAAGACCCGCGAAGATCAGGTCCTCAAACGACTCCCCCAGACAAATCAGGTCGGTGGCGCTCATGCATCAGAGCCTACCTGCTCATTTCAACTACAATTTTCGAACCGGAGCCCCGGGAAAGGCGCTCCCAAACAAACGCGCCCGGTTAAGCGCTTCGCAAAACCAAGGAGACGAACGTTCATGACGGTCAAGGTAGGCATCAACGGCTTCGGCCGCATCGGTCGGAACATCCTGCGCGCGGCTTTGCACGACAAGGAGATCGACATCGTCGCGGTGAACGACATCACCGACGCCGCGACCCTGGGGCATCTCCTCAAATACGACTCCATCCTCGGCAACCTCGCCGAGGAAGTTCGGGTCGAAGGCGACACCATTCTGGTCGCCGGCCGCAAGGTCAAGGTCCTCGCACTTAAGGACCCCGCCGCCTTGCCCTGGAAGGATCTCGGCGTCGAATACGCGGTCGAGTCGACCGGCCTTTTCACCGATGCGGATAAGGCGAAGGCCCACCTCGCCGCCGGTGCGAAGAAGGTCATCATCTCGGCCCCCGCCAAGGGCGAAGACCTCACCATCGTGATGGGCGTCAATAACGACAAGTACGACGCCACCCGCCATCACATCGTGTCGAACGCGTCCTGCACTACCAATTGCCTCGCGCCCGTGGTCAAGGTCCTTCACGACTCCTTCGGGATCGTGAAGGGTCAGATGACGACCATCCACTCCTACACGAACGATCAGAAGATTCTCGACCTCCCCCACAAGGATCTCCGCCGGGCCCGCGCGGCCGCGCTTTCAATGATCCCCACGTCGACCGGCGCAGCGAAGGCCATCTATCTGGTGATCCCTGAACTCAAGGGACGCCTCGACGGCGTCGCCATGCGCGTCCCGACCCCCAACGTCTCCGTCGTGGACCTCACGGTTGAGCTCAAGGCGGAAACCACCGCCGAGGCCATCAACGCGGCCATGACGAAGGCTTCGGCCGGCGCGCTCAAGGGCATTCTCGAAGTGAGCGATGAGGAGCTCGTCTCGATCGACTTCCGGGGCAATCCGGCTTCGTCGATCGTCGACGCTCCCCTCACGCGCGTTCTGCAAGGCACCATGGCCAAGGTCTTCGCCTGGTATGACAACGAGTGGGGCTTCTCGAGCCGCATGTGCGACCTGATCCACTTCATGGCGAAGAAAGATCGGGCATGAGCCCTGGCCCCTAGGCGACGCATCGCCTGGGAGTGAGGGATGGGACAGGAAGAATCATGGCAGCCAAGCAGACGATTCGGCATCTCCAGGGTGTGAAGGGAACGCGCATCTTCATGCGCGTGGATTTCAACGTGCCGATGGAAGGTGCTCTCATCACCGAGGAAACCCGCATCAAGGCGGCGCTGCCCTCGCTTCGGTTCCTCCACGAAGCGGGAGCCGAACTCGTTCTCGCTTCTCATCTCGGGCGTCCGAAGAAAGGCCCCACACCGGCACTCTCCCTCGCCCCCATCGCGAAGCGTCTGTCGGAGCTGATGGGATGCGAAGTGGTCCTCGCTAAAGACTGCATCGGCGAGGACGTCAAGGCATCTGCCGCGGCGATGAGGCCCGGAAGCGTGCTGCTCCTCGAGAACGTTCGCTTCCATCCTGAGGAGGAGGCGAACGACGCGGGCTTCGCCAAGTCGTTGATCGCGGATACCGGCGCCACGGTTTTTGTCAACGATGCATTCGGCACCGCGCATCGCGCCCATGCGTCGACCGCGGGAGTGGCGCCGTTCGTGAAACAGCGCGTGGCGGGCTTCCTGATGGAGAAGGAGATCCGCTATCTCGGCATGGCGCTTCTCTCGCCACCGCATCCTTACGTGGCGATCATCGGCGGCGCCAAGGTCTCGGACAAGATCACCGTGATCGAGAACCTCCTGCCGAAAGTGGATTCCCTGCTGATCGGCGGCGGCATGGCCTACACCTTCTTCAAGGCCATGGGCTACAACACTTCCAAGAGCCTGGTCGAAGAGGACAAAGTAGCCCTCGCCGCGAAACTCCTCGACGCCGGCATGGGCAAGATTCTCCTGCCCAAAGATCACGTGGTGGCGAGTGCTTTCAAGGCGGACGCCGAGACCAAGACCCTCGATGTGAAGGAAACCCCCGACGGATGGATGGGCCTCGACATCGGCCCGAAGACGGTTGAGGTTTTCAGCAAGGAGATCCTCAAGGCAGCGCTCGTTCTCTGGAACGGCCCGATGGGTGTCTTCGAGATGAAGCCTTTCGCGTCGGGTACGTTCGCGGTGGCGAAAGCTCTCGCGGATTCGAAGGCCACGACGATCGTGGGCGGCGGCGACTCGGTGGCCGCGATCTCGGAGTCCGGCCTCATGAACAAGATCACGCACGTCTCCACGGGCGGGGGCGCCTCCCTCGAGTTTTTGGGGGGCGATGACCTGCCCGGCGTC